>JAYZAR010000288.1:0-5692 GCA_036339635.1 Planctomycetota bacterium
CGCCTGGCTCGACCGTGATGATCATGCCTGCCTCAATCGTCTCGCTCGAGGACGAAGAAAGTCTTGGGAACTCGTGAATGTAGAGGCCAACGCCGTGGCCCAAGCCATGTTTGAAAGCCTCACCCATTCCCGCTTTTTCGATGACGCCTCGAGCTGCTGCATCAATTTCGCTCGCCGCCGCCCCCGGCTTCATTGCGGCGATCGCCGCTAGCTGTGCTTCGAGGACGACTTCGTAGGCTTTTCGGAATCGATCGGACGGTTGGTCGCGGTAAAACGTACGGGTTAGATCGCTTGCGTAGCCTTCACATTTGGCACCCCAATCGAGTAGCAACGTGGTCCCGCTGCCGAGCGTGTTAGTGGATGGCTCATAGTGAGGCAAAGCGCCAGCGGCGCCCGCCGCGACAATCGGTGCGAAACTGCAACCCTCGGCACCAAGTGCACGCATTTCGGCTTCTAACCGGTAAGCGAGATCTAGCTCGGTCCACTCCGGCGATAAGTTCTCTCGCAACCTTGACCACGCCTGCTCTGCGATTCGAACCGCTTCGCGTGTGATCTTGATCTCGCCTTCGTCCTTGAACATCCTTTGGCGTTGGATTTGACCAGTCGTCTCGACCCATTGAATGTCGTCGATCTTGTCGGTCAATCTTCGGAAACCATCAAGGGTCAGGTCGTCGGCTTCGATTCCAACTCGACGATACCCACCATCTTGAAGAGCTGATTGTGTCAATTTAGGCAGCATTTCGCTCGGGGAGCGGATGATGGCGGGCAGCGTTGGGCACTGTTGTGCGATTTGGGTCTCATACCGACCATCGCTCAGAATCACCGTGTTCTGGTTTGAGACGAGTAGGTAGGTGGAATCACCCGTAAAACCGCAAAGATAGCGGACATTCGTTTCGTTGGTGACGAGCATCGCATCGATACCAAGCCCGTCTAACGAGTCGGTCAGCGTTTGCAATCTTGGAGGAAGTTTGGACATGAAGCATTACTTTCGAAAACAGTGAGTGGGAAAGTCAGCGAGTGGGCTAGATAGGGTCCTCAGCGGCCTGACGGATTTCTTTCCAGAGAAAGAACAAGGCGTGTAGCTTGGCGTGCGTGGAGGCCCACTGTTCTAAAACCAACGCGCTACTTCTCTAAGTCCGGTGACGGGATCACTCACTGGCCAGTATTCCAGTCCAACGTAACCTTGAAAATCCGTTTTGGCGATGGCTTCAAAGATGGAGGGATAGTGCAGTTCGCCGCTCGTTAGTTCGTTCCGGCCTGGATTACCGGCGGCATGGAAGTGACCGATTTTATCAATGTTGGCGGTAAGGTTTGCGATCAGCTGACCTTCACTGATTTGTTGATGGTAAATGTCGTAAACAACTTTTACGCGCGGGCTGTTGACTTTGTCGATGATTTGGAAAGCCTCATCACTACGTACCAAATAGTAACCTGGGTGGTCGATCAACTCGTTTAATGGTTCGATCACTAAGGTAATCCCAGCTTCCTCCAGCATGGGGGCCGCTTGCCGGAGTCCATCAACCAAGGATTGATGTTGCTCGGTTCTGGATAGACCGGGGACGACATCGCCGACTTGGGAAATGAGGGTTGGGCAACCAATTCGCTTTGCCGTCTCAATTGAATCTCGAAGGCCTTGAAGATACGCATTGCGGCAGTCGGGATTGACCAAGCTGATAAATCTTGTGCAGCAGGCGGAAATGGAGAATTCGTGGCGTTTTTTACCGGCTTCGATGGCTTTCAAGTCCCTATCCCACCATCCCCAAAACTCGAATGCCTCGATTCCTGCCTCAGCAACAGCGTCTAACGCCTCCGATGGTCTCATTTTCGAGAAAACGGCATCGATGCAAACAGACGGACGAAAACGACCCATCGGGAAAACTCCGGTTTTTTCTTTGCAACAAAGGCGGGTAGTTTAGCGAGAAAGACCGACGAGGCGTCGAGAATCCCATCGATCCGTGGGGGCCCCTTTGCCCGATGAAGTTTCCCAGTTGTCTGGTCAACCGACTATCATGGCGGTTACGATTTACTCAGCCTGTCCCATTGCTTCCTGTTTTGCAACTAGGTTTCTCTACCATGAATGTTTACTCCGGGCACGTTCACTGCTTGCCGCTCACCTTATTAGTTTTCTCGATGTTCCCTCTTTGTGGACTGGCGCAAGACGAAATCGATTCGGCGAGCGATACCAAGAACTCTGAGGCGGTAACCGTGACCGGTGTTCTAGAAGCCATCGTTGCTCATGAATTGACGCCGGATGGCGAGCAAATTGATGCCTGGGTGTTGAAGCGAATTTTGCCGCACGGCAGCGTGGTTGAAAAGGGCGATCCCGTTGTTTGGTTCAACACAAAAAGCGCCGAAAAGAAACTTAAAGCAGCTGAAACCGAACTGCGTTTGGCAAAGCTTGCATTAGAGGACGACGAGTTCAAGCACCGTCAGTTTTTATCGACACAGCGACTCGATCAGGAAGCTGCTGCGAGAGCCGTAAAAAAAGCGAGGCAGGACCACGACCATTTCGTCCAAATTGATCGGCCGCGAATGACGCGAACCGCAAAGTACAACATTGAAAGCTCAATGGCATCGTTGGAGAACGCAAAAGAAGAACTCCACCAACTTGAGCAAATGTATAAAGAAGACGATTTGACGGAGGAATCAGAGGAAATCGTACTGAAGCGGGCAAAGCGAGCGGTTGATTCGGCTGAATACCGCTTAGAAGGAACGAAAATTGCCAGTGAGCAAATGTTAAAACGTGGTATCGCTGAGCAAGCCGCCCAGCAGGTGGAGTCGCTCGCGCGGGCAGAATTGACCCACCAACAAAACGTTCGTGATCTTGCTTCAGCCCGGCCAAAACGCGAGATCGAAATTGCGAAAACGAGAGCGGCATTTCAAGAGCAGGAGAAGCAACTTGAGGAACTTCGCGCTGAGCGTCGGCGGGCCGTTATCAACTCACCGATCAATGGAGTTGTGTTGCACGGGAAGCTGAACCGTGGTCGGATTTCTGACAAAGCGAGCGTGCTTGATGCTGATTCGAATGTTAATGCCGAGCAAGTCATCGCGACCGTCGTTGACACGACGAAGTTACAGATCCGAGTTGATTTGGCTGAAGCGAACCTTTCACGCCTGCAAGTGGGACAAAATTGCAGTGTTTCTGTTGCTGCCGTGCCAGCCTTTACGGGACAAGGTGTGGTTAAATCGGTTAGTCGCGTGCCTTACGCGGGGACAAAATACGACTGCGTCGTTGCGTTAAAAAAATCAAAACAAGCTGGCTTGTTGATGCCGACGATGACCTGCACAATGGTTTTTGCTACCGCCAAGACGAGCAAGGATGATTATGCAAAATAGTCTTACTTGGCTTTGCCTCACCTTTAGGATGTCGATCGGTGGGCTGATAGTGATAGTGATGGTGATGGCGGCGGTCCCGCGGGATGTCTACGCGCAGGGAGAGGCTCCGCAGGAAAGGTCGCCGGAAGCGGCGGAGACGTCTGCTATCCTAAAGGCTCCGCTCAATTTCGATCGAGAGCCTGTCCTCCCAAAAATTGATCCGCCTACCGATCAGGAAATTAACGAAGCGATTGCCAGGGGCGTCCGCTTTCTAGTGGCTGATCAAAATCCGAATGGTTCTTGGGGCTCGCCCACGCGGACCAAGGCGTTGAATATCTTTGCGCCGGTGCCTGGAGCCCATCACGCCTTCCGCGCTGCAACAACCTCGCTCTGTATCGCTGCGTTGATTGAACTCGAACTACAGAACTCCAATGCGATTCAAGCGGATGTAGTCGAGGCTTTGGACCGAGCGGAAGCGTGGTTAATGGAGCATCTCACTGGACTGCGTCGCGCGACCGGCGAAGCTATCTACAACGTTTGGGGGCACTCTTATT
The DNA here is from genome assembly GCA_036339635.1 of Planctomycetota bacterium. Taxonomy (GTDB): domain Bacteria; phylum Planctomycetota; class Planctomycetia; order Pirellulales; family Pirellulaceae; genus Rubripirellula. Next base: position 3,870 of record JAYZAR010000288.1, read on the forward strand.
CGATCCAGGCGTTGGTTCGTATGCACCAGCGATATCAGGGCGATGCGTCAAAAACCAGTGAGATTGAACAGTTAATCCGTTCGCAGTTTGACATGCTGGGTCGTTACGAATCGGTCGACGGTGGTTGGGGTTATTACGATTTTCGTTACCACGCGAATCAGCCCACGTCCGATTCGATCAGTTTTGTCAATGGCACTGCACTTATCGCGCTGGCCGATACTCGAGAGATCGGAATGGAACCGCCTGAGCGAACGGTGAGGCGAGCTATCGCGGCGACGGAGCGGCAAAAGAAGGCTGATTTCAGCTACCTATACGGAGAATACTTGAAGTACCAGCCAATGCGTGGAATCAATCGACCAGGAGGTAGTTTGGGACGCAGTCAGTGTTGTAATGCGGCATTGCGGATGTGGGGTGACGAAACGATCACCGACAAAGTGCTCATGAATTGGCTGTATCGACTCTACGTCCGAAACGGCTGGTTGGATATCGGACGGAAACGCCCGGTCCCGCATGAGGCTTGGATGCAGGTCGCTGGCTACTTTTACTATTTCGGGCACTATTACGCCGCTCGGTGCATCGATCTGTTACCTACGGAGAAGCGACCGGGATATCAGTCACTGCTGGCGAAGCTGATGCTCGATCGTCAAGAGAAAGATGGATCTTGGTGGGATTACCCGCTGTATGATTATCACCAACCCTACGGAACAGCTTTCGCTTTGATGACTCTGCAGAGATGTCTGTGATAGCAAGCATCTGGGCCTCAAATTGGTTCACTCCCTCGTCGGTTGACGAGGGTCGCGTTGACAACCCATTCGGGTGGAGTGCTGCTTGGCGAGGCTGCTCGGCGCGTCCGGTCGCGAACTCCGGTGCGAACCCAAACATTTGCGACAGAAAAGTGTGTGAGACTTTTCGGGCTCGGGCAGTCTACTCGCCGAAGGTTTCGGTAAACGCTTCTGGGTTGAATCCCACCAGAATCGTCTTGCCCACTTTCAATGTTGGGGCACGGAGATTACCAGTCGGGCCGAGCATCATTTTGATAAGCGTTTCGTCGTCGGGGCGATCCTTTTTTAATTCGATTTGCGTAAACTTTTTGCCTTTCGCCACCAGTAGCTTGCTCATTCCGCTCAGTAGTTGAAGGGCGTCGGGGGCACCCAGTCGCACTTTGCGGGCGTCGATTTCTTCCCGGGTCTGAACATCACGGGGCGCAAGAAACTCCTGCGCGCGGGTGCATGAAGTTCAGCCCTTACGGTGGTAGCTCCAGTCAATTTTTTTCGTGGCCATCAGGGTTTGCTCCGGGGAGGCGGGGATGGGTGCGGTCAGTCGTTGTGTATTGTGACCTTTCGGCGAGCTCGATCAAGTAGTCTCACTTGGGGTATCGTGAGCGAAAGGGTTGTTGTCGCTGACCTGTTCAATAATACTTCAGTAACAATTAAGGCGGTTTTTATCACGTTTCCTGCTCGTGTGAGATAGAAATGAAATTGTTACTGAGCTGGTGTATCGCACTCGGCCTGAGTACTCAGGTCATTGCCGAGGTGGCGGTCAATTCATTGACTCAATCGGAAGAGAAAAGCGGTTGGAGGATGCTGTTCGACGGCAATACAACCGCCGGTTGGCGCAATTACAAGAAAAGAGAAGTTTCAGACGGCTGGCAGATTGCCGATGGCGCCCTGACCCGAGCCAGTAAAGGTGCTGGCGATCTGATCACTGACGAGCAGTTTGATAACTTTGAGTTATCGCTTGAGTACAAGATCAGCAAAGGTGGCAACAGTGGTGTGATGTTCCACGTGCTTGAAACGGCAGGAGCCCCATGGCACACCGGACCG
>JAYZAR010000289.1:0-3896 GCA_036339635.1 Planctomycetota bacterium
CTGCGTGAAGGCGATAAACTACTTTGCTACGATCTGCGAAAGTAGAATCCAGGGGCCATCCCTTCATCCGCCATCGCCGGATGGCGGATGAGACGGCTACAAAGACTCGAAACCGCCATCGACAGACGGTTCTGAACAAGAAAGGCACTTCTGCATCGCGCAACGGGGCTGCGATCAGGCGACAGGCAATCGCAGCTTGGCTCTGATCGGGGACCGGCATCGAAGCAGAAAACCGAGTTAACTCAACACTCGATAAAACAACGGGCCTTTCTTACAGTCACTTAGTTTCTGTCGGAGTTTTTGTTACCAGTGCTCTTCTTGCCGTTCTTCGCCATTCCTGGCACGTTGATTTTTGGCAACCACTTGGCCAGGCGTGTCTTAACAGCAGAATAACCTTCATCGTCCGCCAGATTCTTCCACTCCCGAGGGTCGACCTCGTGATCATAAAGCTCTTCACTTCCGTCTTCGTAGCGGATGTAGCGGTATCGATCACTGCGAAGACTGTGGTTGTTGCGCCCATGGGTCGTCAATGATGGACGCTCCCATGACTGCTCCGGATCTTTCAGCAACGGAGTTAAGCTTTGTCCCTCCAACCGATCATTCGCAGGTAAACCACACAGGTCAACCAGGGTTGGATAAATGTCAATCAAATTCACAGGCCGATCACAACGCGCCCCGGCACTCGATACCCCTGGTGCAACGACGACCATCGGTGTGTGTGTCGCTTCTTCCCATAACGCGAACTTTCGCCAATGCTCTTTCTCACCAAGGTGCCATCCGTGATCCGTCCAAAAAACCAAGATGGTATTGTCACGATGAGGGCTCGAGTCAAACGCATCCAAAACTCGACCAATCTGCCCGTCGGTAAACGAGATGCAGGCTAGATAACCTTGGACCGCTTTCCTCCATTGTTTACCTCGCGTCACTTTGGCATGGTCTGCTGTTGGCTTGGCCATCTTGATCCCCGCCGCCGGAATATCAGCCAAATCATTTTCGCTCGTGATCGGCAACTGAATCTCATCCAACGGAAACTCTTCAAAGTACTTCTCTGGCACGTACCACGGCAAATGTGGGCGATACATACCGCAAGCTAAAAAGAATGGTTTTTCATGCGTCTTGCCAAGTTGCTCGATCACCCAATCGGCAACTTGGAAATCACCCATTTCAGCGTCGCTGGCAGCACTCGGCCCCCAGTCAAAATGTGATGTCCGCGGAATACCATTGAGCGGTCGTCCCTTGGGCACTGGATCGTTTGGCTTTTGTTTCGTCTTGGAGGGAAAATAAGCATCCCAGGATGCAGGGTCCGGAAATGCACCATGATAAATCTTTCCAGAGCCGAACGCGGTATATCCACTCGCCATGAAGTGCTGCGGCAAGGTAACCGCATCAGGAAGCAATTGACGCCACGGATCTGCATTTCGATACACACCCGATGTCGACGGCCGAATCCCTGTCATCAAAGCAGCTCGCGAAGGATTACAAGCCGGCGCGGCACAATATGCATGAGTGAACAACGTTCCCATCGCTGCCAACCGATCGATATTAGGTGTGTGAGCTTGGGGATGCCCCCCCATCACACCGATCCAATCATTAAGATCATCAACGGCAATGAAAAGTACGTTTGGCAAATCGGCACCAGAAACGCGACTTGGAAATAATCCCACCGACAGGATCAAGAGCGTGGGCCAAGCCCAAATCAACATTCGTTGAAACACAGCACTACCTCGCAGCCTAAGTTTGGAACCGATTAGTCTAACCAGTTGCAGCGATAAAAAGGTCACCTGAAAAACGGCCCACCTCACAGGTCAATAGAGTTCAGCAAACCTTACGATCAAATTCTGACGATCAAAACGCAACTCAGTGATTTTGCCGCTGAAGTTATTTCAGCTGGACTCCCGCGGAACTTCAACCGTTCATCCGAACATCCTACCGACACCGGAGTTGCTGATGAACACGCCAGCACCGCGAAGCGATCTTACGATCCTTGCCAAAATACTTCCCGCCCGCTTCTTAGCTCTGCGTTAGCCAAAGATCACGCAACTTGCTTCTTGGCTTTGCGACGACAGCACCGCTTGAACTTTTCGCCACTCCCGCATGGACAGGGTGAATTGCGGCCTACTTGATGTCGCCGCTGCGTTGTCGATAAAAATCCACGTGTGTCCTGCCGGTACATCGACTGCATCAATTTGTATAGATCCGGATTTTTTCTCTGCAAAATATCAGGGGCTTCGAAAAAATACTCTGTCAGGACCGCGAAGTACTCGGCTTCATTGGTATAGGCATAGTCATTGATGTGGTGCCGACCCTTCGAGGTCGATTTCAACTCCTCACCGATCCAGCCAATCCATGGGCCCACGACTGAAGCTGAAATTCCTGCCGGTATTCCGTCGATTGAACCGTCCGCCTTGTCGACCAAGTGCGCAAATTCATGGATTCCAACATTTCGCTTATCATCCGGATTTGTGAACCCGCTGATCAAATCTGATTTGGACAAAATCATGACGCCGCTCAGATGCCCAGTGCCCACCATCCCAAGGATGTTTCGTTTCGTGCCATCGTCCGACCGAAACCCCTCACCAAAAGCATTGGGGTAAATCAACACTTCCCCCAACCCAGAATATTCCCAATCATCGAATCCAAAAATGGGAATAATCGCACTCGCCGCGACAAGCACCCGCGTCCGCTCGTCCACGTCCGTTCGTACTCCTGTAATGCGAGCTTCTGAAAGGAAAATCTTGACGAGGTTTTGAAAACGCAATTGTTGCTCAGGTGTGAGCGATCGATAGAAAGCAACATCCGAGACTAGAATTGCCTGCCATGATTCAGGAAAGGGCTCAGCCATTCGCTTGAGGCGACTTAGAGTCGTTCGCCGCATCCCAAAATAAACAAACAGGCCAACAAGGATTCCAAAACCCCACCAGGGCGAAACAGAATAAAGAGCGAGCGATAAACCAACGAATAATGCGACCGTCATTAATGCACGGTTGCGATTTTGTTGATTCGATTCTGGGGTGACGATCACGATTGGCAAGCACCTGAAGGATCAATTCGTCAAAACAAACACCTAATCGTACTCGATTTCATTTCCGCGCGAGACGAATTCCATTGATCGACAAGTGATTGATCACGCTCGCGGCGCACCATGACTCCAACCCATATCCTCATTGAATGAAATCTAAGGTTGTATCCAATCAAATGACATGATGCGGACTTAACTGCTATGTCCAATCCTTGATCATCAAATCCGGGTGGATCCATAGGTTGCCACTTCAGGTTTCCGACTCCAGCTAAAGCCTCGTTTTCAAAAACGGTAACGCGAACGGATGGAACGACCACTCGCTGCACGGTGCAATATTGGAATGAGACCATCATGGACGAGTCAAATCAACAACCGCTTCCCGCTGGTACAATCTGTGAGATTTTCCTAAGCAACTTGCGATTCTCCAGCATCAATTCGCCAGCAATCCGGCAATGCAGAGACAACTTCTGGATTACGCGGTTCGCTGGTTGGATAGGGAACATCGCCCGTTATTCATTGGCATTTGCCGTCACTTGATTCTGCCCAGCAGCCAGAGCGTCGGTTTCGACCAACTGCAGAAACTGACTCAACTCACGAGAAATGGGAAATCTTATCTGCTGTGCCTGAATCATTTGGCAAAACCTCGACGTTCCCACGCTGGACGCCAAGTTGGCTGACCTCGATGAACGTGCGTTGTTAGATCGTTTGATCTGAATTGCTGGCCGAAAACTCGAAGAAGCGGCAAATCTAACGTCACAGCTGATCAAAGAATTCATTCGCATCCTCGTCACACCACACTCCTAGTTCAACACAATACACTCGGTGGAATAAGTCGGCACACCCGGAGGAACAAGTCTCGGGAGCAAAACGAATCAAT
>JAYZAR010000290.1:0-27547 GCA_036339635.1 Planctomycetota bacterium
GTTCTTTCCAACCGCGCGATATTGATCGACCAGAGCCGTTGGCGAGGCAACGGGTTCGTGAGGCTCGTGAAATGGAACATACACGAAAAATGGTTGATTCGCGTCGGTGTCGCGAAGCCAGTTCAAGACTTCATCGACGGCAATCTGGCAACTGAAAGATTCGATTTTCCCAACCGGTTTGCCATTCCGAACAAAGTTGCGTGGATATCGATGCGAGGGTGCCGCGTTGTTTTGTGTGGCCAACCAGTGGTCAAATCCAAATGCCTCTGGTTGAGGCTGACGGTCGTTGTTGAATTCACTATTGCAGTGCCATTTTCCCGCCATGCAGGTTTGATAGCCAGCTTCACTCAGCAGTTGAGGAATCGTGATCTCGGATGCCCGCATGTGAACCTGTTCCCTGCGGTTGGCGGCAGGTTTGCGTGCTTCGGGAATCCAGTCGTAAACACCGGCACGATTTGGACTACGGCCCGTCAGCAGGCCGACCCGCGACGGCGAGCAGACTGGCGCAGCCGAATAACAGTTGGTAAACCGAATTCCCTCGGCGGCCAATTGATCTAAGTGAGGTGTTTTGATGTGTGGGTGACCGTAACAGTGGAGGTCTCCGTATCCTAGGTCGTCACATAGGATGACCACGATATTGGGCCGATCGTCGGCCCGGCAGGCCACCGCAGCAAAAAGGCAGTAGTAAGCAAAGAGCAGGAAACGAGGCATCGGCAATTTCTCCCGGCGAGCTGTTCGTGGGTCAAACAAACGGTCCGTCATCTTAATCGGCAAGGTCGATCAGTGTGCAGGCAACGATCAGTGTGCAGGCAACGGTTTTCGGGAATGCAATCGACTTGAGACGGTGGCAAACGAAGTGCTTGTCTGAAATGGTCTCCGTGCAAAGTTGGTGACTTGTTGAAACAAAGCTACCAATGTATGAGTAAGATAAGCATCGAGCGAACTCCTTGTGTTTGAAAGCGTCGAATCTGAACACCATTGTAGAATTATCGAGTGTTACGAAGAGTTACCGAGAGGTTGCCGCACTTTCGGGTGTCTCGCTACGGGTGGAGCCTGGTGTGACTGGATTGCTGGGGCCGAATGGCTCTGGCAAAAGCACGCTGATCAAGTCACTGCTGGGCTTGGTTCGAACACAGCAAGGAAGCGGCTCGGTGCTGGGAATGGAGTGGCCGCAGCGAGTCCGTGAAATTCGTGATCAGGTTGGCTATTTGCCCGAGGATGATTGCTACATTGCTGGGCTAAATGGGATTGAATCGGTGGCCTTTATGGCCCATTTAGCCGGTTTGCCGGGGACCGAGGGATTGAGGCGAGCTCACGAGATCTGTGACTTTTGCGATATCGGAGAAGAACGCTATCGTCCGGTTGAATCGTACTCGACAGGGATGCGGCAGAAGCTCAAATTCGCACAGGCATTGGTCCACGATCCCCCTTTCTTGATTCTGGATGAACCAACGACTGGCTTGGATCCTGATCAACGTGAAGCGATGTTGCGTCGGATTCGGACGCTCTATCGGACCCATGGAAAATCGATCCTGTTGTCGACTCATATTCTCCCAGACGTTCGCTCGGTGTGTGATCAGGTGATCATGCTCGTCGGTGGTGAGGTGCGAATCATCGATACTCTTGAGAACTTGAGCCGACCTGCTGAGCCAACGGTTCATATTGCAATTTATGGTGATTCAACGCCCCTGGCTGGACGGCTTCGCGAGGATGGATTCTCGGTTACCGAAGATTCTGATGGTTCGCTTCGCATCGCTGGGATTGATACGGATCAAATCTCAGAGCTTTGGCAGAAAGCGGCTGAAACCGGGGCCTGCGTGCGTCGGTTGACACCCGCCATGAACTCGCTGGACGAAATTTTCTTTCATGCCGCCTCCGAAACGGAGCTGCGCTGATGCCGGTTCATGATCTCGGGTATCGAAACTGGGAGGGCATGCGGACGGCTCGTATCCTGCGGCCAATATTTGTCGCACGGAGTGGGGTATCGCTGGTCTGGCGGCGGCGTTGGTTGCGGACGATGTTGATGCTGGCATGGTTGCCGATCATCGTGCCAGCGTTTGGGATCTTTGCTTTCGAGTACTCGGCGACCGAGCCCGAAATGCGTCAGGTTGTAGTCCAGGTTTTAAGTGGACCGTTCCAACGCCCCGATTTGGCACAGCAGGCGATCAGTGATCCCGCTGAGGTTCGCCATGAAGTCTGGACGATGTTGATCTTGACGTTCTTTCGTTATCCGCAATTGAGTGCGATGGTGCTGTTGGTAGGGCTGATCGCGCCGATGTTGGTCTCCTATGACTTGCGCAGCAAGGCTTACTTGTTGTATTTTTCTCGACCGCTATCGCCAACCGAGTACATCCTTGGAAAGGCAGCTGTGGTTTGGTTCTTTTTGGGAATGATTGTGACCATTCCTGCATTGCTGCTTTATGTTCTTGGTATTTTGCTGTCCCCCAACCTGTCGGTCATTGGAGAAACGTGGGACATCCCGCTCCGAATTCTGGGGGCTTCGGTTGTCCTTTTGGTCCCCACGACTGCGGTCGCGACATGCTATTCGTCTTCGACAAGTGAAAGCCGCTACGCCTCTTTTGCTTGGTTTGCGACTTGGATTTTGGGTTTTGTCGCCTACCAGTTTTTGACATTCATGAATGTTCGACGTCCGCCGAGACGCCGCCGCGGCAGACCGGATTGGCAAGAATTGGATATTGATTTTGATCGTTACCGCCTGTTGTCACCGTACCACACGCTGGGCAAAGTTGAATCGTGGGTCTTTGGTTTAGATCCAACGGAGGGCAGCGTATGGCCGGCAATCTGTCTGCTGTTCATCATTACTGTTGTGGGTTTTTGGATCGTGCGACGACGGATCATCGCGAGGTTGAGTGTCTAAAGCGATGATTCGATTAAATCGTGTTTCAAAGCTGTATGGCGAAGTCATCGGAGTCAATGATCTGACGATCGATTTGCCTGACGGCGCATTTGGTGTGGTCGGACCCAACGGGTCTGGTAAGACGACGCTCATCAACTTGATGACGGGGCAACTGCGGCCAACACTCGGGCAGGTGGAGGTTTTTGGTAGTGATCCGTGGCGGCACCGGCGACTGCTTGGTCGAATTGGACTTTGCCCTGCAACTGATGTCTTGTACCCCAATGTCACGGCGCGTCAGTGGGTGACGTACCAAGTCAGACTGCATGGCATCGAACATCGTCAGTGTCGGGAATTGGCGCTAGAAAGTTTGGAACTGGTTGGGATGACGGCCAACATGGATCGTCCCATGGGGACCTACTCATTGGGGATGCGGCAGCGAACTAAAATCGCGCAAGCGATCGCGCATCAGCCCGATCTGTTGATCTTGGATGAACCTTACAACGGTTTGGATCCGGTCGGCCGTTACCAGATGACAGAATTGTTAAAGACTTGGGCCACCGACGGAAAGAGCTTGTTGTTTGCCAGTCATGTGTTGCATGAAATTGAAGCAATCACTTCTTCGTTTTTGTTGATCTTTGGCGGGCGTTTGCTAGCCTCTGGAACGGCTAGTGAGATCGAGCAAATTCTTGCTGATACTCCCCAGGAGGTCTCGTTGTTTGGCGCTGATGTTCCCGCTTTGATTCATCGCTTAGCCGATCAGCCCTGGGTTGAATCATTGCAATTGTTGGACAATCGCAAAGAACTGCGAGTTTCGCTGCGTGATCCCATTGCACTCTATTCTCGATTAGCAGAATGGGTCAACGAGGATGGATTGCGAATCGACAGGTTCCAAACGACAGACGGGAATTTGACGGCGGTTTTTGAATCGTTGCTACGTCATCATCGAGGCGAAACATGATGAACCTAATGTTGACGTTGGACGTGGTCAAGTTTGAGTTGGCCCGATCAATGACGTTTGGCCGAACCGCCATCTGGTTCGTGTTGGTGCTATTTCCAGTCATCCTGATCTCTGTCCTAAGACTCAACGACGTTCCACTCGATCCAGTCGAGCCATGGGGCATTATGCTCTATTTTCTGGTTCCCGAAGTGATCAGCTTGTTGGGCTTGTTGTTGTGGGCGACGCCGGTGATCAGCACCGAAATCGAAGGGCAAACTTGGATCTATTTAGCGATGCGGCAAAGTGGGCGAACCTACGTTTTGTTGGGCAAGTACATCACCGCAGTGTTGTGGACGCTCTCCGCGGCAATCCTATCCACGACTGGTTGCATTGCCGTCATGGGTTCGGCGGGGGGCCTGCGGCTGTGGGGCGTCATGTTTGCGTTGTCGGTGCTATCTTGTTTTGCCCACGCATCTCTTTACGTATTGATCGGATCGATCTTCTTTCGACGCACGATGGTGACCGCCGTCTTTTACACAGTGGCCATCGAGTACGGTCTCTCGTTTGTGCCGGCTGTTGCAAATAAGTTGACTATCAACTACCGATTGCGGGGACTGCTGTCTAATTGGATGGATTGGGAAGAAGCGCGGAGTAATGCCGAGAACGTATTTGGGAGCGAACCCAGTTCGGTCCACCTTGTTGTATTGGCCATCATGACGATCGTGCTGTTAGGAGCCGCGATCATCCGCATCGGGCGGGGAGAGTTTCCCACCCAGCAAGAAGGTTAGCATCTGGCCTGTTCGATCCTGCCCGCAACACACTCTGCTCGAAAGACAGTGACGCGGCGGAAAGGCAGCGTCTGAACCGGATGAGAAAGGCCTCGCCTGGGGTTTAAAGGTTGCTTTTGCGATCTAAGTCGCGAAGTCAAGCGGTCAGAATCAAGCCGGCGATCAGCCCGCTGGTGCCATCCGAAATCAATCTTCGGGCAAGTGCATCAAGCGTGTGCACCTGTGTCCGAGCCATCGATCGAATTCGTCGATCGAATCCATCGATGTCGAGTGATCATTAAGGACAAGCCTTACAGCTTTGGCACAGGACGCTTGGGTGGCTTCTTCAGCATCCGAGCTTGATCGTCCTGGGGCGGTGCTGGGTTATTGTTATTGTTGTTGCCGGGGTTGCCTCGTGGCCTCGGTGCCAGGTCGGTGAACTCTTCCTTCCAGGTCCATCCAATCGGTGTTTCAAGCTCTCGTTGGGCCAGCAGAGCCCAAGGTGTTCCTTTGTGATCTTCGACAACACTTTGCAGCAAATCACGAGCGCGGTTTGCTTCAGTTTTCCACTTGCTGCCCACAGAAATGTCATCACTTGGGTCGAGTACCCAGGTGTTGTTCTTTTCTTCCTCGAACTTCATCCCTCGTTTTGCTTTGGCGAGCATTGCATTGTAGGTCTCGGTGCGTACTTTTTGGGCCAGCACGCGGCCCATCGCAAGGTCGAAGCCTGCTTTCCATCGTGGGCTCTCTTCACTGTCGCGGGCCTCAATGCCAGGCGAAAGGGTTTGGGCCATACGAGCTAACGTGGGTTCCAGTTTGGCTGCTGCTTGCTGGGCAGTGGTCAAGTCACCGACGAGTTGTGGTTCGGTACGCCGAACGAACCGCGTCTGGGGCCGCGTGATTCCGGTGGCTGGTTTCATTTGGGCGGCCGTTACCAATGCTTGCCTTAGGGGACTTGCCTTAACCATCGAAACGTAATCTTGGGGCGACAGGTAATCAGGGCGGTACCTCGACATCGCAATCGGATCGAAGAAATAGCTGAGGTTCGATGCATACTCATCGATCTCGCCTCGCCTCACGCGCCGGTTAACATTCCGGTTTGGGTGAACCGTGAAGTAGATACCACCGGTTTCGTAACACAAACGTGTCAGAGCGTAGGGGCCAAATCCGCTGTCGATAACGGGTTCCTCTTGGAAGTCACCAGTGAAACCAACCTGGACGCGTTCAGGCAAGAATGTCTCTGGGCCCTGGTCAACCTGTGCCCACTGAGGTGACTGGTCAAATTTTGGATCGGGGTCAACATACTTGACGAGTGTATGTTCGCGGCCAAACGGTGCGGGGACACCGACCACATAGACCGGAATGCCCCATTTGCGACAGGTCGTGATGGATGATTCGAGCATATTTGCATCGTCACCTCGCTCATCTGTTACCACGACGAACAACACGTTGCGTTGTGGGCCTTGGCTACCCCGGCTGCGTCGTAGCGATTTGTACTCTTCCGCTGCTGAATTGACGGCATTGAACACCATCTCTTCGCCAGTTCCATCGACATCAATGTTGTTGACGATTGATTTGATGTCCGCCAGATTGTCCGTGGGGTCGGTTGTATACAGCGTCACACCGCTGCCAAAGCCGATGACAGAGGTCAATAAGGGGGCGTCATTATTCGTTTTCTTGAAGCCTCCGGCACCGCTTTCTTGTGCAATGCCGAGCTCTGTGTAGATGCGATCGAAGCGGTCTCGGATTTCCTGACGCTGACGGTTGAGCGAACCACTTTGATCGAACAGCCAAACGACGAGTGTTGGACGCTCTTCGAGCGATTGCAGGATTTCGAAAGTGATTCGATCAACGGCTCCATTGGCACCCTCGGCTCCTTCACCAACCTTGCCTTTTTGGTCGATTAATTTATCAAGCGGCGCCACCGCTTGCTGGAACACTTGGTTGACCATGACCTGGCCAAGATCTGTCGGTTCCAACTCAACCGGGTTGGGGATCTCGGCGATTTCCGCAAAGGTCTCCGCGGAAGCTTCGGCCATCGACATGTCGGACATGCTGTTGGCACCGACCTCTGTCTGAGGCACTTCACTGTAAGTGACCTCGTCGATCATCTCGATCTTTTCTTGCGAATAATCAGGTGGCGATACAATCACCACGGCCTCTTCATCGAAGGGGGGACGCAACGGAACCAATGCCAGTGTCAGGATGATGATCAGGTGAACCAGCATCGACCCGATCAAAGCCGTTGCTTCTTGATTCTCAAGCAACGATTCCTCTTCAAGTTCTTCCTCGTTCCAGGCATCGACATCCCGCTGTTCATCCTCGCCTTCCGGCGTTGGCTGGGATGTTGGATCAGAGTCTGGGCGTGATGAGGTCGGAACGCTAGACATAGACAAAACCCTGTCGAGAAGTCCACTCTTTGAAGCGGATTAGGTATCTGGGAGGCACAGCTTCCAGCCACTAGTGTCGTCATTGGCGAGCAAACTTTCAACTTCCCTTCCCTATTACAACGAATAGAAGCCCAATCTGTACCCCAATGTCGTCTTTTTGATGAGGATTAAGGCTCGGGGGGTGTTCATTTCTCCAATAAAGGGGGGTGTGAGATTGCTTCCGGGCCGCGTGGATCAGTTCACCAACACAATCGATTTTGGGAGCTTTTAGGCTCTTTGGGAACTGATGCACCTGGCTATGGTCTCAGAATTCGGGCGTCCATAGAAGGTAATTCTTGGTTAACCGACGGCCATTTTGACCGAAATGAGGATATTTTGGCTGTGATTAGGGGCGATGGGGTGCAGGAAATTGGTCCAATTTTGAGAGAACCAATTTGACTCGATATCGTCGAGGACCGGTCGAGTCGCGTGGATCTTACGAGCTGTCCAGTCCTAGGTGGGTTTGATGCCATGCCAGATACGTGCTGACCAACGGAATTTCCTGGGACCCGTGCAATCAGAGTGCGGTAACACCCTTTATGATCCGCATTCCCGGTCTAAACGTTAAAGATTACCAGATTGTCTCAATCTCTGTCCCCGTCATAGTCGAATCAATAAACACAGACACCCGGTGCCGGATACCGCGGTATTTGAACACCATGATGACTAGTGATGGCTGGACCGAGAATCATGCACGAATTGAACAACGCCTTATTTGAATCATTCGACGTTGATCGGCGAACCGAAACGCGTTCACCCCGAATCTTGGGCAATTTGGTGATCGCGACGGTGGCTTTCTTTCTGCTCAGCAATGCAGCGGAAGCACAAATTCGTGTCAAAACGCCGGATCGTGATGTTTATCAACCTCCGCTCGTGCCTGCACGATCCACCCGGCCAGTGGCTGAATCCGAGGTTTCTCTGCAACCTGCTCCCGGAATCGCAGACTACCTGCAAGGTCAGCATTCGGAGATCGCTGAATTGGTTCGCAAATCGGAACCAGCGCCGGAGCAAGTGGATCGATTTTTGCCACCAGTGAAGTCGCCTGAAGATCATCGCTTTGCCGATAAGGCGAAACGCTTGCGTTTAATGGAGGTTACGGTTGAGACGAAAACTGGCAGTTCCATCAGCACGCATAGATCGAACGACGTCAAGCTTGTCAGCCAACCGCCCAATCTTAGTCGCCCGGTGTCGCAAGGAAACACGGCGAAGTCAAGTGCTCCAGAATCGATACAGGGCTACGAAGGAGCATCGGAAGGACTACAGCGTGTGCAGCACGAGGAAGTCATCTTAGTGGAACCAACCATGCCAAAACTGGTCGACAGTCCTTCAGTCACCGCAATCGAACCAGCTGTTCGTCTGCGGTCGCGAACGCAGGTTCTGCATCATGATTCACAGCACGATGACAAGGCGAGCGGTGCCGAAGAATTAATTCAGCTCGGTGAAGCCGAGATGCACTTGCTTGACTGTGATGGTTGCTCTGCTTGCCCCAGCGGTTGTGACTCACTGGGTTGTGACTCACTGGGTTGCCGAACATCGCCATGGTATCGACGTTGGAGCAATTCGGGGTTGAGCTTTCGACGCGATCGTTGGTTTGGCAGCGCGGAGCTTCTGCTGTTATGGCGGCGAGGCGATTTGCCTCCACCGCTGGTCACTACAGGGCCCGACAATGATCCCAATACCGCAGGGGAACTCGGGCAACCAAGTACGGAAGTTTTGTTTCCCAGTGGTGCAATTCATCGAGACATGTCTACAGGAGGCAGGGTCACGTTGGGAACTTGGCTTGATAGCCGGCAATGTCGCAGTCTTGTCCTTCGAGGTTGGCTGGCCGGTGAGGAGACCACCAGTTTCAGCGCGGATCAGACGACAGTGCCAGTCATCACTCGTCCTTTCTTTAACGTGACCGATGGTATTACGCCAACTCAAGATACGCAGACGATTGCGTTTCCTGCCCGGGCTGAGGGATCGATCGGAGTTCACGCTTCAAGTGAGGTTTATGGTGCTGACGTTGCAGTCAGGCAGTTTATGTATGGAAAGTACGGAGCGACCGTTGATTTTCTGTATGGCTACCAGTTCATGCGGCTTGACGAGAACTTGCACATTTCGAGTAACTCGGTTTCATTGGATGCTGACGTGGCACCCGTCGGTTCGACATTTGCCATTGATGACACTTTTGATATCGAAAATGAGTTTCATGGAGCTCAGTTTGGTTTCGCAACCCGTTACCGCGAATGCTGCTGGTCTTTCAATGCGTTAGCAAAAGTCGCTTTCGGGTCTTTGGCGAGACGATCGACACTGTCCGGTTCTACCTTCGCTACGAACGGACCATCTGAGTCGACGCGCCCTGAAGGTCTACTCGTCCAGGACACGAATTCTGGAACATTCACAGATCACACATTCGGCTGGATTCCCGAGCTTGACCTATCAATCGGGTGGCAGCGATGGCCATGCTGGGAAGTTACTTTCGGCTACAACATCATTGCCATGACCGACGCGGTTCGCGCGTCCGGCTTGATCGATCCAGAACTGGCGGTGAACCTTGCTGACCCAATTACCGGGCAAGCGTCTCCACAGTTGCAAACTCAAGACACATCCTTTTATCTGCAGGGAATTCACTTCGGCATGCAGTACGTCTACTGATTGTTTTGGATCTAAGTCCTCGGCCGTTGTTAGCGGCGTCGTCACCTGAGAACATTAGCAGGATGTCCCGGTTCGAATGCCGCACGCTCGATCCAAAGATCGAGCTTGATCGATGTCTCTCCACTGATCAAGGCGATTCGCTCTCAAGTGTGAATCAGCATCGTGGGGCCACCGCGGGAAAAGGTTGTCAATGACGAATGTCATTCGGATTGAAGATTTGCGCGACCCAAGATTGGCGGTGTATCGTCAAATGCGGGCGAATCCTGTTGACGTTTCCGATTCTGGTTGCTTCGTCGTAGAGGGGCGTTGGTGCGTGCAGCGACTTGCCCAAAGCCAACACGAGATTCTCAGCCTATTAGTGGAGCGGGGCCGGGAAGCGGTGGCGTGTGAATGTGTTCAAGGGCAGACCCCCATTTACTCGTTGCCTGGCGACCAAGTTCGGGATTTGGTTGGCTTTGACTTTCATCGTGGGATGATTGCTTGTGGTGCGAGGCCAATCATTCAGGCATTTGATCAACTTCGTTTAGGTACTGATCGCCCGAACTTCGCTCTCGCTGTCTTAGGTGTCGATCAGACTGAGAACTTGGGCAGCATGATGCGTTCGGCGGCAGCTTTGGGTGTCCAAGATGTGTTGATTGGCCCGAGGACTGCAGACCCCTTTGCCCGTAGAACCGTACGGGTCAGCATGGCCGCTGTCTTGCATCAAACACTTTATTCGCTTGATGATCCAGCCAATCAACTGAAATTGCTTGCGGAAGAGCAAGGCTACCGAACTGTGGTCACCACGCTTGGTCATGCTGTTCCACTCAACCAATTCGTCCCGGATGATCGCCCGATGATTTTGGTTGTGGGCAACGAGGCCGAAGGCGTCTCAGCCGAGGTCGAACGTGCTGCCACTGATCGCGTCACAATTCCGATGAAACTGGGCACTGACAGCTTGAATGTCGCAGTTGCAACGGCGATCTTTTTGTATCAGTTAGCCAGCGGTGTGAGAAACTAACCTGTTTCTTTCACGCGGGACGTGTTTCTTTGAATCGGCTGGTTGACTTCAGCCGGGATCGCATCCATGCCATCCCATCAGTCAGAAGTCATCTGCCGGTTGTCAAGCAATCGCTTGATCAGGCAGGCTGAGGTCGCTTACAGAGCTTCGCTCCCTTCCAGCATGGAGATCTCAGCACCATCGAGGAAGCTGACCAGCGATTTGGCTCGATATGGCTGTTGCAGTTTACGGACAGCTTTGCTTTCGATCTGGCGAACCCGTTCTCGAGTGACTTGGAAAATTCGTCCGACTTCTTCAAGGGTGTAGGTGTATCCATCGGCAAGGCCGTATCGAAGGCGTAGAATTTCTCGCTCACGGTAGTTCAGCGTTTCCATTGCTGAATCGATCTGAGCCTTAAGGGCTTCGCGATTGGTTTCCATCAGTGGATCGTCATCACGATAGTCCTCGAGGAACTCACCGAAAACGCTGTCCTCGTGATCACCGATTGGCTGGTCGAGCGACAGCGGCTGGCGGCTCATTTTCAAGATGACACGGGTGTCTTCCAGTGACAATCCGCTTCGCATGCAAACCTCTTCGGCGGTTGGTTCGCGACCAATTTCCTGTACTAAATCGCGGGTGATCTGACGAATCCTGTTCATTGTGTCAATCATGTGAACTGGGACTCGAATGGTTCGGCTCTGATCTGCGATGGCCCTTGTGATCGCTTGGCGAATCCACCAGGTAGCGTAGGTGCTGAATTTATATCCGCGAGCGTGCTCGAATTTGTCTACAGCTCGCATCAAACCAGTGTTCCCTTCTTGAATGAGGTCCAAGAAAGAGAGGCCGCGGTTGCGGTACTTTTTGGCGATGGAGACGACCAGACGAAGGTTGCCGGCTGACAAGACACGTTTGGCCGCATCGTAGTCATCTCGCAGCGAATCGCATCTATTGATGCGTCGCTCAAGTGTTTTGGGTGTTTCGAACGTCATTCGCATGAGGTAGCGGAGTTCACTCTTCAATTCTTCTTCTGTCGGCATGCCCGGCAGATTGAAGGTTTCAGGATCGGCGAGCAAGCCGCGAATCTCCGCCATCCGGTCCGAGGCACGTCGCAACTTTTCAAACAAAGGTTGTAATTTGCCAGTCCGAAGATTCATTTCCTCGACCAATCGAACGGCTTTGTTGCGACGGATCACCAAGTTTTTCCATGCAGCCCGACGTTGACGCATTGGCAATTTTTTGTTGATCGCCGACAGATAGTCACCTCGGTTTTGCTCCAGTAGATGTCGCAGCGTTCGCACATTGGGCACGATTCGCAGCATGATCGCCTTTTTCTCTGCCGCATTGGTCACGCTGACTTCGATGGTGCGATCCAATCGCAGCTGCTTGTCGCGAACCTGTTCGAGCAGTTTAAGGGAACCTTGCAGCAAGAAATCTGTTGCCAGCATCGAGTGCCGATAGTGATCGCGAGTTCGTTCGATTTGCTTCGCAGCGGATACTTCCTGATCGCGTGTCAGCAACGGAATCTGACCCATTTGCATTAGGTACATTCGAACTGGGTCTTCGGTCGGATCGGTACTGGAATCATCACGGCGTCGCGATCGCTCGTCTTCAATCACGCCCTCGTCATCGACCGAATCGGCAAAGTCTTGTCCCATGACTCGGGTTCTTCGGGAGATTGATTCTTCGGCGTCAAAGGCGTCGTCCTGCAAGCTTCGCTGGCTAATTTTGTTTTCCATCTGCATCTCCTTGGATTCCGGTTCATTGCGATCGGTTCAGTTCGGGTGGAGTAAAGCAGTCGCGGTGCCAAACCGAATTCGTGAGATGCATCTTTGGTTGATAAGTTGTTTGCTGTAAATGGTTTATGTCAAATCCATGCGGTCCGTTTGATTTGGTGAAGATGTGTTTTTGCCACGGGAATTGTTGATCTAAAACCACATCCGTCGTTCCGAGGAATCGTCGGCCTGCCTGCCGAATTCAGCGAGGTCGCGAGTGAGAACGCTCGAAATCAGTCAATTCCGGTGCTCTACACGTTGGCGGCCCGTCAATTTAGAATCGACAGTGCTCCGTGGTTGATCGCGTCCGCCTGGCGATTCCCAGTGCGGGTTTATCCATCGCTGGGAGATGCTTGTCCGGTGGATGGTTCCAGGGTGCGTTTGAATTCGTGCCAGAATCTCGATGTCTGATTGGTGATTATGGAAGCGTCTATCCCGCCACCTTTGCCCAACGAAGATCAGTTCGCTTGGTTGGCTGAATTGAGTCTTGAGGAACCCAAAGAGGTTGCTGCCGACTTAGCGAAGATTTGGGAATCTGAAAGCTCGCCCGAGTTACTTAACTCGCTTCAGCGACAGTTGATCGATCAGGCGGAGGTCGTCTATGACATGGCCGCCGCGATTCACCATCTCAGATTGTTCCTGCAAGCGAGTTCGCAACCGGCAGCGGTGTTGGAGCAGTTTCATCGCGACGCCGGCGCGATGCCATTACTCCTGAAGATTTTTGCAACTAGTCCAACACTGGCTCGTTGGCTAATCGATGATCCTGATCAGTTTGAGCAACTTTGTGCTGGTCATCAGCCGGCACCAACCCGCCAACAACTCGTCCAGCAAATTTTGGCGGGGCTAGAAAATGTTGATCAAATCATCGAAGCGGCCTCGGTGATCAGTCAGTATTATTCTCGCGAGCTTATTCGCATCGCATGCGATGAATTTGTTCACGGCCTTGCACCCGAACAGGTTGGTCGGCAACTGGCGAATATCGCTGATGCGATTTTGGAAGGGGCATTGCAGTTTGTGATTCGCCGCTTGGCAGATCGACGCGGTATGCCACAACGGCCGGATGGAACGACACCTGAGTTGACCGTATTGGGGTTGGGGGCTCTCGGCGGTCAAGAGATGAGCTATTCATCTTCGTTGCAGCTCATTTTCGTTTACGATTCGATTGATAGTAATAATGTTTGGCATCGTGATTTTTATCAGTCAGTGGTCAGTGATGTTGTCGATTTATTAAAACGGGATCATGCTCGGCGGATTGGGTTTGATATCGATCTTCGGCAAGGGCCACGATATGAAGTGGGCGTCCACATTTGCAGTTATCGTGAAGCAATACGGATTTACGAGACGGCTGGTCGCTCGTGGCAGCGATTGAGTTTTGTTAAAGCGCGCGTGGTTGCCGGTTCCAAAAATCTGGGGCAAGCGTTGTTGGAACGTTTGCAACCATGGATTTACCCGCGTTTCTTAACGCGGGCTGATCTGACTGAAATCGGCATGTTGCAGCATAAGCTTGAGAAGCGGGCTGAGCAGTCAGGCTCAGAGGAAGACGTCGCAAGGTCGGAAGGAGGTAGAGATGACCTGGAGCTAACCGTTCAGTTTTTACAACTTTTGCATGGTGGTGAGCTGTCAAGTGTGAGGTGTGGCAACACCTACGAAGGGCTCGTTGCTTTGGAGCGAGCTGGATGTGTGACGAACCAGGAGGCCGCTCTGCTGTTGGAGAACTACGCCCGACTATGTCGACTACAGCATCAGCTAACGGTGGTGTTGGACCGAAATGGAAGTCGGCTGCCAAAGGAAGAACGCAGCCGAAAGCGGATTGCGTGGCAGTTGGGAGTCCGTTCCCAAGAGCACCGTGGTGGAGATCTGAAGCGATTTGAGATTTTGCTGAGTGATACTTTCCGAAATAATCGAAAGATGATCAATCATCTGATGTTGCAAACGATTCATCAGGATGAGGTCGCGATTGAAACCGAATTGTTGTTGGATCCAGATCCAGACGCATCGCTTGTTGAAACCACGATGCATAGCCATCGCTTGACCAATCCACAAAGCGCTATGCATGATCTGCTCTCATTGAGTAGCGAAAATGTTAGCTATTTGTCGCCACATCGATGCCGGCATTTTCTGTCCTCGATTGCCCCGACGCTACTTAAGCAAATCTCGCGGACACCCGATCCGGATGCGGCTCTGGCATCCCTGGTGAAGGTGACCGATTCGCTTGGCGCTAAAGCAACACTCTGGGAGTTGCTCGGAAATAGCGAACCGACAATGGAGCTGATGGTCCGTTTGTGTGCAACGACTCCTTACCTGAGCAGCATTTTGACGAATAATCCAGGCATGATCGATGAGTTGATTGACTCGTTGATTATGAATCGATTGCCGAGCACCGAACGATTGGATGCACACTCGATTGAAGTCTGTCGCGGTGCAATCGATATTGGAAAGATCCTGCATAGTTTTAAAAACGGTGCCCATCTGATGATTGGCGTCCGCGATATGCTTGGCAAGGAGTCCTTAGAAGCGACGCATCGAGCAATTGGTGACACCGCTGAAGCTTGCCTTCGTCGCGTGATCGATCGCAAGCATGATGAATTAGCCGAAAGATTCGGTGATCCGGTCGATGAACAGGGAGAGGTAGCAGAATTGGTCACGCTAGCCGTGGGAAAGTTTGGTGGACGTGAACCAAATTATCACAGCGATCTTGATGCTGTCTTTCTGTATTCAGCAGAGGGCCAGACGCAGCGACGAGTGGGCGGCCATCGAGCGACACTCAGCAACGAACAGTTTTTCAATCAACTCACCCAGCAGATCGTGACCAGCATCAATGATCCTAGTCACGGGGGTAGGCTGTACGAATTAGATTCACGTCTTCGTGATTCAGGTGAAGATGGTGTGTGGGCGGTCACAGTTGACGGCTTCTTAAATCGCTTCAGACAGGACTTGGCGCCGTTGTGGCAACGAATGGCGTTGTGCAAGGCTCGCGCGGTGTCTGGATCACGCGGGCTGCGTGCGCGAGTAGACGTGAAGGTTGCTCAAGTCTTGGTTGAAACAGCGTGGCGGTCCGAAATGGTAAACGAAATTCGCTCGCTCCGTGAAAGAATGGAGAAGACCGCGCGGGCCGAGAATTTGAAACGTGGTGCCGGCGGAACAATGGATGTGGAATTCGCCGCTCAAGCTTTGACCTTGCGTTTCGCGTCGCAAGATCCACGCGTTATTCATACAGGCACCACTACCTCGCTGAAGGCTTTGAGAGACGCCGATTTCATTCCCGAGCAGGATGCCGCGACCTTGATTAACGGGTATCGCACATTACGGCGCATCGAAGCGAACCTCCGGCTCATGAATACCGCTGCTCGACATGAGTTGCCGGAAGATCCTGATTCGATGAGCAACTTGGCGTTTTTGATGAATGAGCAAGATCCGGCGATGATCGTTGCTCAGTGCCAACAGGCTCGTAAGAACATTCGCTCGGCTTACAATCGAGTGTTGGACGGCCTGAATTAAATGTCTGATCAATCAGATCTGTGTCAGTGGATGTCGTTGCGGTTGTAAAATCGAAATCCCCTCCCCTACGGTTATGCCCTAATGTTTAGGACTCTTCTTTTTTTTGTGTGCACGGGCACTGCATTTGATCTGATTTCGACCGTGAATGCTGCTGATTTTTTGCCAAACATTGTGTTTGTGATGGTCGATGATATGGGGTACGGCGATCCCGGTTGTTACAATCCCGATTCGAAAATTCCGACGCCGAATATCGATTCATTGGCAGAGTCCGGGATGCGATTCACGGACGCGCACGCGCCGGGCCCTTTGTGTCACATGTCGCGTTACGGATTGTTGACCGGGCGTTACCCATTCCGGACCGATGTACGTCGCTGGCCAAAGCATGCTTTGATAGAACCTGGACAGGTCACGATTGCTTCGCTACTGAAAGGCCAAGGTTATCAAACCGCCATGGTTGGGAAGTGGCATCTTGGTTTTAACGAAAACGGATACGATCAGCCATTGCCGGGTGGGCCCGTCGATGTTGGCTTCGATTCTTATTTTGGAATTCGTGCCTCGACGGATATTCCACCTTATTTCTACATCGCGGGTAATCGAGCAGTGGCCGCGCCGACTGATAAAATCGACGATCGCAACAGCGAAGGCTGGACAAGAATTCAAGGTGAATTCTGGCGAGCAGGCGGAATCGCGCCCGGCTTGGAACTGAAAGATGTGTTGCCGCGTTTCACCGATGAAGCTGTTGGCGTGATCAGCAGTCACGCGAAGTCTGAACGCAAGGAACCGCTGTTTCTGTATCTAGCCTACCCTGCCCCTCATACCCCTTGGCTACCCTCATCTGAGTTTCAGGGTAAAAGTGGTGCCGACATGTATGGTGACTTTGCGATGATGGTTGATGCGATGATCGGGAAGGTTCTCAACGCACTTGCCGAGAATCATATGACTCAAGACACGCTGGTGATCTTTACTTCGGATAATGGTCCAGTTTGGTACGAACAAGATGTCGAACGGTTTGGGCATGATAGTTCGGGCGGGCTTCGTGGTATGAAAGCTGATGCTTGGGAGTGCGGTCACCGCATGCCTTTTATTGCGAAATGGCCAGGACACGTTCCAGCCAATACTGTCAGTGAGCAGTTGCTCTGCTTCACCGATATGCTGGCGACATTTGCGGCGATCACGGGCGCTGAGCTACCGCCAAAAGCCGGACCTGACAGCGTGAATCAGTTGCCGGCATTTTTGGGCGAGGCCAAGGCTCCGCTGCGATCAACACTCGCGATGCGATCGGGTGGTGGAATGATGACTGTACGGCAAGGATCCTGGAAGTTGATCGAGGGACTAGGATCAGGTGGATTCTCCAATCCAAAACGGGTCAAGCCAGGTCGCAATGATCCCCAGGGTCAGTTGTACAATTTGGCAGATGACTTTGGTGAAACCAATAATCTGTACGATCAAGAGCCTAGACTCGTCAAAGAGCTAAAAGCTGAATTGAGGCGGATTCAAGATCAGTAAACGAATTCGAGTAGCCGATTGCAACGTTCATGTGAGATTGCGTGGATTCGATCGTTGGTGCCCCACGCAGTGTGGCGGGCGAGTTTGGTTCGTGCTTGCTAGTCATCATCTCGCAGTCTCGGGTCGATTGGGCGTAACGACATGGGTAGGCGATATCGGACCCAACCTGGAAGGATTATCCGTGTAATCGTCGGTTGCCCAATCGATGCCTTGATCTTCTGGCTGTACATCATTCCATCTTCTTTCACGTGGTGAAAGTGACTCCAGGGTATGAACAGAGGTGGATGCCCCAATCGAAAAGGGGGAGCGATCGAGATCAGCAAGCCCTCATCGCCGATCCCAAATTTCAAACAAGAGTAATAGTTGACTGGACCGATCCGCCCACTTCGTAGTGCAGCCGTTTCGCCGTTGATTGCTTGGTTTCCTGGGTAGTGGTGCGCGAGGCGGTGCCATCCACTGATTCGGGATAACAGCCAAGATAAGCCTAGCCAAACAGCGGGGATAAGAAGTAGGTAGGTAAGAGGCGGTAGATCCATCAGCGATCCGTTAGTGGTCCCCGGTCATAGCACAAAGGACGATTGGTGGTTGCGATCAACCACCATCTGCCGAGATGGTGGAGTGTTTGGAGGTGATTTCCCACAGGTTCGGTTGAAAGACAGGATAGAGGCCTAGCCTAGGTTTCGAGGCTCCTTAGCCTTCGACTTTGGAGAAGATCATCTTTCCAGCGTTGGTTTGAAGGGTGCTGGTGACCCGCACATTCAGTTCCTGGCCGATTCGATTGCGACCACCTTCGACAACCACCATCGTCCCATCATCCAGGTAACCAACGCCTTGATCTGATCCCTCACCCGGTTTAATTACCTTGATTCGGAATCTTTCGTCAGGCAAAAACACGGGTCGTAGTGCATTGCTAATCTCATTTAGGTTGATCACCGGCACGCTGTGTAGTTTTGCAACCTTGTTAAGATTGAAATCGCCGGTAACTACTTTTCCTTCCAAATGTTTTGCGAGCAAAACGAGTTTTAGATCGACTGTTTGTCCAGCTAATTCGGGAAGTTCACGATCAAAGATCATCAAATCGACACTGTCATCTGCTCGCATTCGGTTCAAAACATCCAATCCACGACGTCCACGAGTGCGACGTAGCTTGTCGCCGCTGTCTGCGATAGCCTGAAGTTCTGTCAGCGCAAATCGTGGCATCACCAGTTGGTTGTCAAAGACACCCGTCGAGACCAAGTCTGCAATTCGCCCATCGATCACCACGCTGGTATCGAGCACGAGCGGCTTAAATCCTTTCACCTCACGTACGAATTCGACGTAAGGGATCAGGAATCGGAAGTCATCTTTGGTCTGCAACAAGATGCTCGTACAGCTATAACAAAACACCATCGCAAGAACGATTTGGATTAGTGGAGCATTAAATGTCTGCTGCAACATTGGTGCTAGAGCAATTGACAAAACATAGGTCAATAGAACACCAATCAACACGCCGAAATAGACAGATGAAATCGTGTCGATCCGCTTCTTGGGGATATAGATATCGCCCACCACGATCCCGACTGCCAGGGTCATAATGCCGATGAAGACTAGCCATGGAACCGCCGTCGAGGTGTCTGATAACGACGTGTTGATAATGACCGACACGCCGCCGGCACAAAGTAAAAAAATACAGCGAAGAATAATGAGAGCCATGGCGGGCAGCATTTTGAGCGAGAAAGGCGTACGGGTCAAAATGACGACGCATGCCGAATTTCAACAAAATCAGTGTAGATTAGAGCGCCGCGACTCCCCAGGGGGTCGCACGTCAAATCCCCCGCATCCAAGCAATTGAGTGGTCTGAACCGGTCAATTCAGCCACTGTCCGCTCTGATTCGCCCCCTTACATGGACGGATAAACGCACAATGACGGTTTTTACCGCTCCTCTTGGGACACCCACGACGTACTCTTGTAAATTAGCGTTGATTGTCAAGAGAGCATTGCCCGTTGCTCATGACAGCAATCGTCACAACGCAGGCTCACATCTCAGCCACCGCAGGTACCACGTCGTCGATCTTTGGCTCGAATGATTCGGATGTCATCGCACTATCACTGAGCGTAAAAATTACGAACAGTCCCACGAAGACAAACGAAGACAAAAATACAATCACGTTGAAGGGTTTGTCAAAAGCCATGTGCATGAAGAAAGCCATGACGAGTCCAGCCTTGATGGTGGCGATTACCATCACAATCGCTACGTCATATTTGCCAAAGTCAAAACTGGCCTGAGCCACGGTTACGATGGTGAGAAAAACTAAAGCACCAAACACAGCCAATAGCATCGGGACTGGAAGTGGATGGGCAAAATCGTGTCCGTCTTCGGAGTGGCCATGAGCTGACATAGCAATGAAACCAATGGGGAAAATTCGTCGAGGTAAATATTCCGGGATAGCGGACGCTATCGAATCAAATAAAGCAAGGGGAACAGGTAAATCCAAATCAAGTCAACCAAGTGCCAATAGAGCCCAACGTAATCGACCGGACCAAAATACTGACGGTTGAAATCGTGTCTTACCGCGCGAACTAGTAACCAAACGAGAACGCCAATTCCCGCAAGGATGTGAATTGCGTGAATACCTGTCATGCAGTAATAGATACTGAAGAAAACACCCGCTTGCCGCGCGGTTAAAACTTCACTTTCGACCTTTTCGATCGCCCCGTCGATCTCCGAATCCTCCGTCACAATCGAAGTGCCGGCCACGGAGGATTGGCGTTGCCGAGCTTCAATTTCGCTCTGGAGCCCCGAGTTGGTGGCGTCGGTTGCTAAACGCTGCCGTACCGCAGATTCATCTTTGACATCGAGATCGTTGTCGACAATCAGCAGTGGATCGCCGCTCGGTCCGAACATCACGCCGGCAATTTCTTCACCGGTACCGTGAGACTCGCCATCAGCATGAATGTGTCCCTCGTCGGTCGCGGCATGGGTGTCGCCGGCATGATCTTCGCCCACGTGGGACTCGGATCCACCGGACTCAAGGATCGTGCCCAGTCCGACACCAACAAAGAAGCAGAGGCAAACGACGGTCAACGGTTTCGCGATTGCCAACTGGAACTTGTTGGCGGTCACAACCGAGTAAATCAGCCAAATTATAACTCCCACCGAAATTAAGGCGAAAGGAGCGCAAATGTAGCTTAGATATTGCGGTTCACCCTGGGGGTGTGGATTCGCTGGGTCATAGACAAATAAACCTGCGGGTAGCAGACCCATCTCCCACTTGTGGGAATATTCGATCGCCTTTACACCCAGGAATATCATCGCACAAGAAAGAGTTGCCGAAAGCATTCCGACTAGGCCCTTGTTGTCTTCCACCTGAGAGCAGCGGACGGCCCAAGCCATCGTCAGTGAACTAAACAGCAAAACGCCGGTATTAATGGCACCCAACTTGGTGTTCAGAAACTGACTGCAACCCTCAAAAACGTCAGGCCGCAACATGCGGAAAATCGCATAGGCGCAAAACATCCCACTAAAAAACAGGATTTCCGTCACAAGGAATAGCCAGATCCCAAGCTTACCGCTATCAAACTGCTGTTCGGGTGTGTCGAAGTGGTGAGCCAAGAACGACGGATGGTCATGATCATGACCATCGGCGTTATGGGCCGTTTCCGGACCGGCTTCAATCGTGGACATAAATCGGAGAGTGGTGAAAGGGGAGATTTGTGCGGGTTTGATCACGCAAACAAGCCCACCGCATTCCTGCGATGGGCTTTTAGATCTTAACGGGTTTAGTGGTCACCCTGGGCGTGGACTGGTTCTGTTTCCGGCTTTTCCTCAGGGGCAATTTCCCGTTCGGGGTCCACCGTGACATATCGTTCATTTTCGCCGTCCCACTCGATCGTTGTAAAATCGTAAGGATCCCCAACGACCGGTGCTCGATCAAAATTGTAGAAAGGCGGTGGACTTGTACAATTCCACTCGAGCGTCGCTCCTCCCCAAGGATTCGCTGGAGCTTTCTTTCCACGAAATAATGAGTGGATGAGAACAACTAATGCAGCGAGTAACCCTGCTCCCAACAAGAGAGCACCGATTGTGCTCATCTGATGAAGGTAAGCAAACTCCGGGTCGTAAGTCGCGTATCGACGCGGCATTCCACGACTACCTAGCACAAACTGTGGAAGGAAGGTCAGGTTGAAACCTAGGAAAATGATGAGCGCCGCAATACGGCCACCCCATTCACTGTACATCTTCCCGAACATCTTTGGCCACCAGTGGAAGACGCCACCAAGGAAGGCAACGAGTGTTCCACCAACCATCACGTAGTGAAAGTGAGCGACGACGAAATAGGTATCGTGCAAGTGCAGGTCAGTCGCTAACGTACCAAGGTGGAGTCCTGTCAGGCCCCCGATCGTGAACAAGAAAATGAAGGCGATGGCGAAGCACATTGGCGTCGTCAGGCTGATCGAGCCTTTGTACATCGTGGCAAGCCAATTAAACACCTTGATCGCTGACGGAACAGAAACTGTAAACGTTAGTGCGCTGAAAATAATGGTTGTTAGAGGGCCCAGTCCCGATGTGAACATGTGGTGCCCCCACACCAAGAAGCCGAGCAGTGCGATAGCGATTGACGAATATGCGATGAACCGGTAACCAAATATTCGCTTGTGGCTGTGCACACTTATCAAATCGCTGATAACACCAAAGGCTGGCAAAATCATGATGTAGACAGCTGGGTGGCTGTAAAACCAAAAGAAGTGCTGGAAGGTTACCGGGTCTCCATTGAATTCAGGATCGAAGATCCCGATGTGCATTACGCGTTCGGCAATCAGCAGTAAAAGCGTGATTCCCAATACGGGAGTGGCCAAAACCTGGATAATGCTTGTCGCGTAAGTAGCCCACAGGAACAATGGCATTCGGAACCAAGACATTCCCGGTGGTCTCATCGTGTTAATTGTGACGATGAAATTGAGTCCCGTGAAGATTGAACTAAAGCCTAGAATGAATGCGCCGGAAGTCGCCAGAATCACGGACGAATTGCTTGAAGTGCTGTAAGGCGTATAAAAAGTCCAACCTGTGTCTAGTTGACTCGCGCAAAGTGCGGATATGAAAAAAATCGCACCCGCCACCCACAGATAAAAACTGCACAAGTTCAGTCTGGGGAAAGCAACATCCTTCGCACCCAGCATCACGGGTACCAAAAAGTTGCCGAGCGCAGCCGGGATACTCGGAATGATGAAAAGGAACACCATAATCGCGCCGTGAAGCGTGAAGACTTGATTGTAGTAATCGTTCGCCTTCGGCCCTGAAAAGACTGCCCCATCGGGTTGGAACAGATGCAAGCGAATCACCATGGCCAACAGGCCAGCGACGGCAAAGGCTAATACGACCCCGATCAAATACATCACACCGATGCGTTTGTGATCGAGGGTGAATATCCAACTCAGAATCCCTTTAGAATTCGTCAGATAATTCTCGCTCTTTGTCGGATAACCCGGGTCCCGGACATTTCCTGAAGGAATGGAGCCAGCTGACATATTATCTACCTCTTTATCTGGAACGCCCTTCGCGTTTCTCGATACGAATAATTTGTTTCAGTTTAGTGCTGCCGGATCACTTTGCTTCAGTGTCCACTGCGTCGTCCAAGTTCGCGGCCTTCTCTCCGTCGATGCTTTCGGAATCATCCGTAGCAATCGCAGTTGGCGTGTACTCCGACACCTCTTTTAGGAATTCCACGAGCGAATCAATGTCGTCTTCAGTTAGCTGACCCTTGTAACTAGGCATTACCGGCTGATAGCCAGCGCTGACTTTCGCTTTCGGATATAGGATCGACTCGCGTATGTAGTTTTCATCGGCGACGACGACATCTCCGTTGGCGAGCGGTCGCTTGTTGCCGAACACTTCTTGAAATGAGGGGCCAACTCGCTTTGACCCGTCAAGACTGTGGCACCCTGAGCACCCACGACGCGAATAGAGCTTTCTGCCGTAATCTGACAGCTCCTCGCCCTCACCTCGTTTGCTGTACTTTTTGATCCATGCGTCGAAATCTTCCTGCGTTTCGTGGACCACAACAACGGTCTGCATTTGAGAATGATTCAAACCGCAATACTCGGTGCAATACAGGTCGTAATAGGTGTAACCGTCTGGTGTGAAATCCAACTCGTCAAAATTCCAATTTTCCTCGCCGAGATCTTTCATCTTCTTCTTGGCCGCGGCGAGTTCCTCGTCACTGACCTTTCGGCTCGCAACGGTCGCCTCGAACCACATGTAGTTGTACCGACCTGGGACGATATCCTTTTTCGCCCGGAACGCTGGCACGAAAAGACTGTGAATCACATCGCTGGAACGCATTGAGAGTTTAGTTGGCTCTTCCACTACGATATGAAGTTCCGGATGCACCGTCCCCCCACCGTAGTCAAAGCTCCAGTTCCAACTCGAAGAAAGAACTTTGATGTCCCTTGCACCGTCAGGCACAGTTCGATGGTTGAGATAGGCCTTCGCGCCCAAAATGAACATTCCCACCAAGAAAAAAGAGGGCCCGATTGACCACGCTAATTCAAGTGGAGTGTTGTGAGCGGTATTACTCTCCGCCTTCACGCCTTTCGGCTTCCTGTACCGGATTGCGAAGTAAAAAAGTGCAGAGGCAATTGGAATGAAGAAAATGACGCAGACAATGGTGATAACCCCATACAGCCAATCATTCTCGGCTGCGAAGGTCGATGCAGCTTCCGGAAACCAAGCAAAGTCCTCGGTTTTATCCGCGAGCAGCGTCCAGGGCTGATTTAGGATAGCAGGCATGTGTACTAACAAAGGAGAGTGATTAAGTGGTTTGGTCTTCAGTCACGGGAGTCGCCGCATCGCTCAACGAACGTTTTCTCCCTAACCAATAGGGAGCGAGGCAGGCGAGCATTAAACAAACGGTTGCGCCTCCGGCGAGACGCATGATCTTCCAGGCTTGGGGAACGTAGGAATTACTCGTGGGGTCGTAGCTAAAACACCATAAAACGAACTGATCCACTGGCGATCCAACCGTGCCCTCCCCTGCTTCAATGAGGGCCTTTCGTAGGTCGCTAGGCTCGAACGCTACCGCAAGGGAATAACGTGAGATTACGCCTTCCGGTGAGAGAAACGCAAGCATCGCCGGATGGTAGTATTCGCCGCTGTTACGGTCGTAGGTGTACTGAAAACCGAGTGTGTCAGCTAATTCTGTGATGATTGGTTGCTGTGCGGTGCAGAACTCCCAGCCTTTGTCAGCCTTTGGATGCTGCTTCAGAACTTGCTCGACGTACTTCATTTTCGTCTCGCGAGCTTTCGCAGTCGTTTCTTTGGGATCAATGCTGACGGTCAGGATTTGGAAATCCTTACCGATTTGCAAATCAAGTTCGCCCAATGATTTGGCGAGCTGATTTAACTGGACGTTGCAGAGCATTGGGCAATCGCTGTAATTCAGCGTAATAATTGTTGGCTTTGTGCCGTCGATGAAGTAGCCCGTCTTCACCCTCCTCCCAAGCGAATCGGTAAGCGGCAAACCCAATGCAACACGATCACCTAAATTTTGCTCTACCGTGACATTCTGAACTTCTCTGGGAACGCCATCGTTAAGAGATACGTCGTTGCTTCCTTGTAGGACACTCTGAGCTGGCGCGGATTTTACTTGACCAATGGCGCTTATCAGCGCCATCACCATCATGATCAGCAACGTACTAATCGAACGGGTTAGCTCAGGTTTCGTCACTCTGTCCCTCGGGGATCTCATTCTCTTTTGTGTCACTAACCATCAGTTCGAAGGCCGCCTCGACAGGAATCACGATGTTTCCTGTTTCCGCGTCAACTCCGTAGGTCGTTATCTCGGCCTCCTGTTCGGCAAGGATCCGATTTTGCCGGTTGTAGTTACTGGCATTCTGGGTATCGACTTCTTGCCACCTTACGAGGGCGAAGTACAAAACTTGCACTGCCAGTGCCGTAACTGCGGTCACAACAACGGAAAAGACTCCCACCGCAAAAATGCGTTTAACGTCAAGGTCGTCGTAGGCTGCCATCGCGTTCGTTTTTCTTCAGGTAGTTGGTAAACCGGCGTTCGTGCTCTGGCACAACCGCCAACGGTCGTGTCAGGATTAAATGTTTTCAAAGGCGAGCGATTCTTGCAGCCTTGGGTCGCGTACGGCGGCTATTTTGGTCTGATCCGCAACTCGGAGCACCAAACCGACCATAACCGAAGTCATTCCGACCACGCAAAATAGGCTAGAAATCACGCCAAAGAATCCACCCATTGAGGAGCCAGCCTCCGGCATGATCATCCAGTACAGATCAACATAGTGCATGATCAGCAGGTAGACCGCCCAAAAGGTGATTAGCGGGGCGTGTCGCCGCACGTGCCGGCTCATCGTGCCCAAAAATTGCAGTGCCCAGTGAAACAGAATCAAAATTATTACAAACCACCCCCACGCCCCGAGCTGACGCTCGAAAATCCAATGCGTTTCTTCCGGGATGTTGCCGTACCAGATCAGCATATACTGGCTGAATGCGATGTAGCTCCAGAAAAACACGAAGCCGAAGATGAACTTTCCGAGGTCGTGATAATGTTCGACGGTGACCTCGTCACGCAAGGCCCCCATGCGTTGCAAGGTAAAACTGGTAATGCAGATCGTACAGTGAGCAGCTAATACGCTGCCCGCGAAAACATAGACGCCAAACATGGTAGAGAACCACATCGGAGCGAGGCTCATCACCCAGTCGAAAGCAGCAAAAGAGGTTGCACCGCAAAACGCCATGATCGCTGGGCCGCTCCAATACTGCATGCGATCGGACACTGCCTTTTCACCGGTTTCGTCTTGCTCGACGCTTTGCCGGAAATACCAAATTGCCAGCGCTGACCAAATTGCGAAGTAAAAAATGGCTCGCAGGGTGAACCAACCCTGATTCAACCAGCGAATCTTTTCTGTCCAAATCGCCAGCGGCAGGAAATTCTTCTCGGCGTAAGTCGGATCGTCCCAGTTGTAGAGAGTTCCGTTACCGAACAACAGCGTTGCTAATACCGGCAAAAATAAAACCCCCAGCGGGATCACCATCACCATGTACAGCTCGGCGATACGCCGCACGACCACGCTCCAGCCAGCTCGCACTAAGTGTTGAATCATTACGAAAAACAACGAGCCAAGTACGATCGTTAGGCAGAACATGAATGCAGTGAGGTAGGCACTCATTCCAAACTTCGCACTGACGAAGCTGCCACACGCCCATCCGATTAGCAGCACAGCGACACCTCCAATGCACAACGGCATGGAGAGTGACGACAGGTATGTCGGCAGCTTAAACGCCGGATCATCGGCAATCTTTACCGCAGGGGTGTCGTGTTCAGACATCGGTGTTCGAGGATTCAGGAGATTGGATGAAATTCAAAACTATGTCGGCGATGCCCAGAGCACGCCCGTCTCTTTACTAGTTGTCGCCAGGCTTTGCATTGTCCTGCGCGGCTTCAGCAGCAGTTTGCTCCTCAAGCTGCATTTTGACCTCTGCTTGTCGCTTCAAGATTGCTTCCTGCTCTTCGGCAGGCACTTCGTCGATCGAGGCATTTTGGCTCTGTTGCAATGCTCGCACGTAAGCAACGATCGCCCAGCGATCACGAGTCGTGATCTGTGCTGCGTAACCTGGCATCTTCCGGATGCCGTTGCTGATCGTATTGAAGAGCTTTCCATCTGGATAAACGTCCTGAGCTAACGTCGGCTGGTTCAGCTTAGACGGTGGAATCCAATTGGTTGCCAAGATTTTCTGGGCTCGGCGATTGACCAGTCCATTCCCACCGCCATTCAAGCCATGGCAAACCGAGCAATAAATTCCAAAATAGGTTTGCCCACGCTCGAGCAATTCTCTGTTCAGTTCCAGGGGATTCTTAGTTAGCCACGGAGTGGTGTCCATCACGCTAGGTTCGGCAGCGGGAGCAGTCGATTCAACAGCAGGCTCTGCCTCTCCGGTTGCTTCCTCCTGGCCCTCCGTCTCTTCAGTTGATTTTTTCGACGGAGCAGATGTTTCCTCCGTATCGACGCTGGGCGGTTGCCCATCTTCCTGTTGCGATAATGGGGCCGCGAAGCTTCGGACTAATCGTTCTGCTCGTCGAGCATCGACCTGAGTCAACGCTTCCATGTCGATTCCGGTCATATAGTCCATATCGATTAGCATGTCACCGCGAGCCACGGTGC
>JAYZAR010000291.1:0-13208 GCA_036339635.1 Planctomycetota bacterium
CAATAATGGCGGTCACGGATTCGTCGAATTTCCGCTGCCCTCGCATCCACGAGTTGGACCGCGAGGGGCTGTTTGGGCTGATCTTAACAATGATGGCTTCGTTGATCTTTACGTGGGAGGATACGAAGGGAGTGAGCGATCGCTTCTTGTTTTCATCAACGAAGAAGGAAAGAAGTTTCGCATCGATCGGAGTGAGGGGAATCATGCAACGCGAGGAGTAACAGCTTGCGATTTCGATCAAGATGGTGATATCGACATTTATGTATCCAATTATCGCTTACAACCAAATCTGTTGTGGTTGAATGATGGCAAGGCTCAGTTGAAAGAAGTTGCGAGAGAGTATGGCGTGATCGCTACAAAGCCCGGTTTCGGTGGCGGGCATTCAATTGGAGCATCTTGGGGTGACTTTGATAACGACGGTTTGATCGATTTGTTCGCGGGCAATTTTGCTCACGTAGATAATCGGGGTGATCAGCCAAAGTCACGATTCCTCAAAAACCTTGGTGAATCCAGGGGATACACGTTTGAGGATTTGGGGCCCTGCGGAGTTCATTACCAAGAATCATACGCCTCGCCGAGTGTTGCGGACTATGACAACGATGGCAACCTCGACCTGTTCTTCACAACGGTTTACAACGTCGCATCGTTTGGTCGGAAGAATAACTCCGTGTTGTTTCGCAACGATGGCGAGTTCGCAGTGCAGGACGTAACGGCGGCCACAGGGCTCGCAGGTTTGCCCCCGACATATCAAGCCGCTTGGGCCGATTTCGATAACGACGGCGACCTCGATCTAGCAACTGCGGGAAAGGTTTTTCAAAATCAAGGCACGCTGCATGCCTGGTTACGGGTAAGGCTTCTTGGCGATGGAAAAATCATCAACCGTTCCGCGATCGGTGCCCAGGTTCGCGTCGGGATTGGTGAAGAAACGTTGACACGACAAGTTGAAACTGGCACGGGCGAAGGCAATCAAAGTGAGCTGACGTTGCATTTTGGGCTCGGTGAGCATGAAGACTCTGTCGACGTTGAAGTCTTATGGCCGAACGGCGATAAGCAGATAATTGCCGGGGCGGAATCAGGCCGTTTGTTGACGGTTGAATTCGATCGTTCTAGGACGCGTTAGCCGATTGGATATCCGTCGATCCGAATTCGGCCGATACGATTTGCAAACACAAAAGCCGGATGCCCTCCGAAGTTAGCTGAAAAAGACGGACGGGCACGGTCACCAGAAATTCGCCCGAGCTGTTTTGCCAATGAGGCGTTTTCCCTACGAATCAAGGTTACCGCCGCTGGACTAGCGGGAGGAATAAGTTGAACGCAAGCGCATCTCTGATTCCCTTTTTCCACCAAGGTCGAAAGCTCTCGCGATGCAATGTTTCACTTCATGAGTAGGTCGGCCATGTGCCACGCTAAGTTATATCGATCGTGCCAGTGTCTCGACACACAATTCATCCGCGTTCCGAACTACTGGTGTGGATCGGCATGCAAGCCTTTAAAAACATTCAGGTGCCAATGGATTGACGACTTGGTGTGGTGATTCGTTGGTGAAAGCGTTTCAACACCTTATTGCTTGCCGGTTCGTGCAGAAAGTCGCTTTCGAAAACGATCGGACGGCATATCACCGAACTCAACAAACAGCTGGCTGAATGTTTTGCACTTAAATCGAAGTAACGCGAATCCACTGAAGCCCTGCCAGGTGAGACGTTCAAATCGTTGAATAAGGTGTCTATGACTAAGTATGTTTTGATTCCTCATAACTCCATCGCCTAACGCAAAGTGTTTTGAATCGCCTAGTTTGGTCAATCCAATTTGTAGGATCTTCAAAAGATTCATCGTCGTCCCTTTCGATCACCGGCGGAGGTATCGTTCCGAACGACTTTAGTGGAGGAGGAATTATTGTCATTGGGATAGCCACAGCAAAAATTGACTGAGGCAACACAGGGTGCAATCCCATTGCATCCCATCAAGTTGCGCAAGTGGATCTTTGCACTTGGTGAAAACTGGTATTATCTGGGATTCCCGACCGCAAACTCGCGTCGAATTATATTGCGAGAACACAAATGGAACAAAAAATGAATCACACAACAATGGCCTGGCATATGACCAGCAAGATTTTTCGGTGTAACCAAATTTCGGTGGGCCAGCGGCCGCGGAGACTTCTTTGGGCAACCACCTGTGCGTTCATCGTGTTTACCTGTTCTGGTGCTCTGCACGCGGCGGAGGTAACTACAAAGTTCACGATTCATCAAGACGAGCCGAGCTTGGTTCATATTGACCTGGGGCAGAAGGGTCAATCTCACGGAGATCTATTGGCATTTGATGCGCTTTTTCAGGCAACCAACGGTGAAAAAGGAAAGCTCAGTGGTTTCATCCTCACTGTTGATATTCCGGAAAAGGATCACGAGATATTTCAAGACCGTATTGTGAGCATGGTTTTCGACTTAGGCGATGCGAATACTCTGGTGATTTCAGGTAAATCGGTTTATCCCCATCGAGGTGAACTTGAGATGGTCAAAAATAACCCGCAAATTCGTGCGGTTATTGGTGGCACTGGAAAGTACATCGGCGCACGCGGGCAAATTTCCACCACGCGTGATGAAGATGGGGGATACACTCACGTCGTCGAATTGATTGATTAGGACTACTAGAAATCGAACCCCAAGTTCTGGATTGTTTAGTTCATGACGCAGCTAGTTTTTTTTCTGTTGGAGTCAATTCGAATCGTCTCGCCTCGAGGCGACTCGGTTATTTCGATCGGGCTTATTTGGAAATGACTGGCCCAGTAGGATTCGGTTGAGGTGTCGGAAGAGATTGTTCACTGGGGGCCGGTAGATTTTTTTCGATCCCGATTCGCGTGTTGGCGGCTGGTGTGTCCTGTCTCGGCGTATCCTCTTTCAGGCTATCCTGTTGTGTCGTTTGCCTTGGTGATTCGGGCAGAGAAGCTTCTGAGTTCCAGAATGAACCCCGTGCGGTGGGTGGGGAGATTTCCTTATTCTCCAACGTGAGACTGATCTCATTGACCAACAGCGCGAGACGGATTTTCGTGGTCTCTGAGCAAGCCGTTTCCGCGAGAGCAATCGCTGCCTGCACGTCGTGCCAAGACCGATCAATCTCGCCATGGCCAAATCGGATTCTTGCGGCTCGACATAAGCGATTCGCGGCGAGATCGAAACGACCGGCTTGTTCATAGGCGGCTGCAGCTAAGGTCAACGTGATGGGAAGTTCGCGATAAATGCCAGCGCAACG
The DNA here is from genome assembly GCA_036339635.1 of Planctomycetota bacterium. Lineage (GTDB taxonomy): Bacteria > Planctomycetota > Planctomycetia > Pirellulales > Pirellulaceae > Rubripirellula. The sequence continues at coordinate 3,244 of JAYZAR010000291.1, forward strand.
CAAGTTCTCTGCTTCACAGTCAAGATGACCGGCCGCTTGAAGATGTTCACCCTTTGCCAAATGAATTAGAGCTGCGACATTCTGTAAATCGGCTTGACAATCGTAACCGCAGATTCCCTTTAAGTGTTTGCACGCTTTTGAAAAGTGGGCCACGGCGGTTGGGATATCGTATTGCTCTGCCGCGAGTCTGGCACGTGTGAGTTCGACCTGCGCTTCGAATGTCTTGACGCACTCTTTTGTGACACTCGCCTGCTCGAGTTTCGGCCCAACGCTGGGTATTTTGGTGATGCAACCATGACAACGCGGACTTTCAGGGTCAATCTTGCACTCACAGCCTTTCTCGCCGCACGGTGCATCAGAGCATGCCGCCCGATCGACGTTGCTGTAGACATCCTCCATTCGGTTTTCACTCAGTGCAATTTTTGCTTGCAGCAGATAAACATTACCCGGCGAGGCACCGGCGCGACACAGCTCGACTCTTGCGTCTAGCAGCCAGTCTTTCGCTTCAGTCGGGCGGTTCTTGCTAATCATACATGCAGCCAAGTTGTAGGCATTGGTCCCAGATTCATAGGCATCGTCGATTGCCCACGCACGATGAATCGCACGGCGATATTCTTTGATGGCACGATCCACCTGGCCTTCAGCGTACGCAACGCTTCCTTTTTGTGCGTATCGCCCAACCGTTTCATCGACCCTGCGTGTTTCACCCATGCTCTTGCAGCCTGACGGCATGCCAATGATTGTGATCAGAATGGCAGCGTGTAGCCAACACGGCATGGATGGACTGGCATCTTTGCGCAACATGGGGGAAAGCAATGGTGGATCGAATCGGATCAACGCAGTGAAGCTCCCCGAACCGAGGATGGCGATACAGGTTGGGTTGGCCCGGGTTTTTGGGAATATCGCCGCAACAGCCAATGGCTACGAACCTCATCAACCAGGTTTTGCGAGTCATCGATCGTGTCGTTGAACCGCTGGGTTGTGCCGGGAAGTTCATTGGCTTCTTGACGGACGATTCGAACGACCCCCTGAGCCTCTTCCGCCAATGTCCGTACCTGCTCAATGGCCACTCGCATCTCGACGAGCGTTTGCGCGATGTTTTGGTTTACCTCTTCCGAGGTTTGATTAACACTCTTGGCCGCATTGCTGAAGTCATCCGTCGATTCACGGACGTCAACGAGAGTGTCACGTAAATCTTTTTCCACAAGCTGTTCAACTTTTTTGGTGAGGTTCGCGATTTTTGATTCCAGGGCCTGCGTGGTTTCGCGGATTACTTGTGTGGTTTCAAGTAGGTCTGGACGGAGGGTTTGATTGGTTTCATAAAAAGAGTTGGAGGCGCGAGTGGTGGTATCGAAGGCAGGGTCAGCCGAATTATCCAGGGTCTGTTCAAAACGATTTGCCACGGCATCGAGTGTTTGCTGAATGATCTGGATTGAGTCGCTAACGTCACTCACTTCCGTTGCCATCTGACTAACGCGATCCGATTCACCGCGGAAATTCATGATTTGAGAATCGGGTTCCAGCGGAACAGAAGTTTCGCTCGTCATGGCTCCGCGACGAAGAATCAGTACCGGTGCCCCGAGGCCGTAACGGCGATCAAGAAGCAGTTCCGAATCTTCGAAGATTTGGTCACTCACGCTTGCATTGACACTCAAATCGACACGGATTCGATTGGTTCCTTCGATGTACCGAATGCTTTCGACGCCGCCAGACAGTTCGCCAAGCACCATCACTCCCGTCCCCGGTCGCAAGTCGTCAGCATCGTCCTGGCACACTTCGATCCAGTAGTTACGCTTGGCGACGATGTAGTCGCCAGCACGAAGTAAGAATAGCGACAGCACAATCAGGAACACCACCAAACACAGCAGAAAAACGCCGACGATCTGGTTGGTGTAACGCAGTCGGTAGGGTTCATTCATCATTCATCCCCTTGCCAAACGCAACCAATTTTTCAGATTCGGCGCGCAGGTAGGTTGCGCTCGGATCGAATGAATGATCAGGGAAGCCAAGATTATTGGTGATCCACAATACGGCGCATCCTGCCTGTCGGACTTCGTCAATCGCTTCGGCCAAAACAGGAAACATTGTGGACGATGCGTAGTGCATCGGATGCTCGAGCACGATCAGCGACGGCTTGCCCAAGAAGGCTCGAATCCATTGATGAATTTGTAATTGGGATGGCTCCACAAAAGCGGGTCGCTTGTTCGACAGCTGTGCCACGCCAAAACGCTTTGCCCAATACTTGACATCGTTTTCGATCGAAACGCCGTGATGCAGACCCGGGAGTGTTACGTTGTCAGCGACGTTTAAATTGGCAACCCAGGCATGACCTTCGTATACACGGCCGATTTTACTCCGCATACGAAAGTGACGGTCGTGGTCATCCCCTTCCCAATCGCAGTCCTGAAAGAGAACTTTTCCACGAGTCGCCGGCTTCAGTCCTTGAATGACGGAAACGAACTCACGTGACTTCAGCCTGGGATTGACTTGGATGAAAATCAGGTCACCCTCCCGGACGATCAGGTTGATGTCGGTGAAACGAACTGAATTCTCGGAATTCCCCTGGAAGGTGAAGTCGCGCATTTCCAGCACCACCGCTTTGGGCGGTGCCACAGGTTGTTCCGTTGCGGATTGGACGACTGACACCGGCTTGTCTCCTAGACGATTTTGAGCATTAAAAAACGTCCGTAAAACACCACCGAAAGGATTGCTGAGATTGCAAGAACAGCAGTCAGAGCCCGAATACCGGTGCGACTCGCAACTCGCGGAATATCGGTCATTGCGCCACGTACGTTGAGGCCATCAATGCAGCAAATTGCTCCCGCGAAGCCGCCCGCGATAATTGTTTTTGGGACGAAGAATACAAGGTCGCGAGCGTTGGCCTGTCGAAAGATACTTTCCAGGAATGTCCACAAATCGACACGAATGGCATCGACAGCCCATCCCAGCATATAGCCTGTGGCCACCATCGATGTGGCAATGATGATCGCCAGGCAAAAGACACTGATCACCACGCTCAAGATACGCGGAACGATGAGGTAAGTCATCGGATCGACGCCCTCTGCATCAAGCAACTCGACTTCGCCATTGACCATCATCGTGGCAAGTTCAGTTGCAATTGGAATACAACTTCGACCGATCACAACCAGGCATGCGAGCAAGGGCGCCAGTTCACGAACAATACCCCGCCACATCATCGGCGCGATGACGCCCTGGGCAACGCCCAAAGTGTCGATCCAGATAGCCGCTTGAACGATGGCCACGACACCAACGGCAGCACCGAATCGCACTCCGGACAAGATTCCGTCAACGGCGGTGAACAAGAGCTGGCGGCTCAGGACGCTCCGGACAGGCGGAGTCCAGGTCGACGGGCGAATAATCAGTATCGCTGTGCCCCACAGGACTGCCAGAATTGCGGCGATCGCTACGCATCGCCCCATGAACGCGCGACCCAGGAATTCCGCCACCCCGAGCGGATTCAGGATCCCCAGCAAGCGGAGTGGTTTCGGTAATTCGCGGATGGCCTGCACGGGGTAAATCGCAATTCTAGAGGGACGCAGTTTGCTGCTCGCAAGGCAGCACCCATCTCTGTTCTTTCGGTGCTCGGTGGCCCTTACAGAAGGAAAAGCCGACAGGTTATGCCGCCCAAAACCGGGGTGAGCGGTGTAACCGGAATAACCATACCTCTCTCTTTTCCGTGAATGCCGACCTTGCCAGAATCCGCCAAGATCGGATTTTTCACCAAAGCACCGGCGAATCTGCACTCTGGAGCTAAAAACTCGATGCAAAGAAATGCCCGCATTCGACAAAAAAGGTGCTCTGTCGGGCAGAAAGACGGGCGAGCCTAGTGGTGGGCGAAATCAGTGATCCCGTGTTTTCCTGAGAGTCAGGAAATGACTGATGGGCTGAGGCAACGGTTACCGGTGGGCTGTCGGAGTTGCTCTCTCCCTTCCAGAGCGACTCGTGACTGGATCTCCGCCGCGTTCGGCAGATACCCGGTAACACGTTTGTCCAGCTGAATGAGGTGAACGCGAATGCTGGAAAGCCACAACCCGCTCGAATGGTTTCGTGCCCGCTGCCAGCACCGAGATTTCCGTGTCTTGAAACCGGTGTCATCGTCATTAAAAAAAGGCAAGTGTAGCGCGCAGCGATGTCAGCGATGGGCTCTTGCTCTTGCAGGGAAAATGGAGTGATCCCGGTTCCTCCCTGGCTGTTTCACTTGAAGCTGAGTAGGGAGATTTCTCCGCCATTACTTTGGTTGCCAAATCGTTTACGACAGCATCACTCACGAAGAAAATTCGACATGCTTTACCGATTCATGTTTGCATTGCTTTTGTCTGTAGCGGCATTGATGCCATCGACTCAAGCCGCAACGCTTGAAACACTCCGGCAAACTTATCAAGAGGCCCGTGACACGGTTTCCAGCGTGCAGAGGCCGGAAATTGGTTCAACGGGATTCCAGGAGAAACTTGAAACATGGGCGGATGCTCAGCGCGAATCGCAGGAATCGGCACGTGCCCTGTTGCCCGCACTGTTGGATCATTGGATGAATCCGGCAGGTGACAATGACGTGAAAGAGGAAATCAAAGAGGTTTTTCCGCATTTGGCAGGTGATTCACAGACGGAGCAGTACAACACTGCAAAATCATTTTTCGCGAGGACCGCTTGGCCGCTACTCTCCAAGAGCGATCTCGACAAGGATCGGGCTGAGTTTCTGGCAGGGATGATTCAACCGACAGGGCTCTCGAGCGTCAGTGAGCTGTTGGCGCGGTTCGGTCGACCGACTGAACCCCAAGGCTGGGATGTACAGGCAGCTTATGCTTTAGCTTTGATTCGCAGTGGTAAAGAAAAGCAAGCACGTGATCAAATTTTGATGCTGCACACGAAAGTTTCCGCAAACTACAGAGCCAACCCAGAGGGCGGCCTCGATTATGGACCGGAGGCTGGCGATGCACGCTATCGAAATTATGTGGATTTTCTTCAGCTCTGCGAGGTTCTTCACGCTTTGCAGGCTTCGATTTCCGACGACCAAGAGGGCGGCAAGGATCGCATCAAGCGGGCAAGGAAGTTACGCGATGAGCTCTCACCTGAGGCGAGCATCTTAGTCGCTGAAATTGATCTCTGATTTGGAATGGATGAAGAATGACAAGTCCTGCCGAATCGCGGCCAGGCCGTGCGTGGGTCTGCAGCGCGACGTCAAGATAACCACGGTTGTTGGTACAGCTATAAAACGGTCTTGTTGATCATGGACGCCAGCGAAGTGCTCAGGCCGGATTAGGGATTTGGCCAAGCAGATCACGTATCGATGTCGCAAACGACGTCTGCTGTGATGTCTATCATGACGGCATGGTTTTCAATGGAAACCAGGGAGTCAAACGTTCTCAATCGGCAAACGATTTACCAAGGGGACAGCTCAAATCGTCTTGCGGTGCAAGTGGATGACTCGGCACGCCTCTATGATTCTGTACTCGACTTAGTGCGGATGAATTTGAGGACATAGATCAAGAGAGATCCTATGGTTATCGATCCGAGCCAGGACATCGCCGCCAGCAAGATGAAATCGTCCCAGAATTCTCCGTGAATGATTGTCCAGCCGATAAAGAACGATCCCCAGAGCATCGTGATTGCTAGATCCGTGTTGATGAGCGCTTCATAAAGTGACCATCGACGAAAGGCGTAAATCACCGCGAGCACTGATGCGATGAGCACAACCATTGCCGCAATGGCTTCGTAATGGATTGGCTCTGGAACCAGTTGCCTCGCAAGACGACTGGTCACTCCGACAAGCAGGCCGCTGCCGCCTATCGCCAAAATTTTTCTCCATGCGATCCCTGTGAATTCCGGTTGGCTCAATTTGACCGCGTGCTCAGCCTTTACTCTGGGAGGTTGGTACGGATTACTTTCTGGCATGTTTTTTCACTGGCGATTCTGTCGCAAGCAGGCACTCCTCGCACACACTCGAAGCAGTATAGGTGGCTTCGTGGGCAACGTTTTTCTGTCGCTGCAAAGTATTTAGAGAACTGTTGGATTGAGGCAAAACGATTTGGTGATCTCTCTGATAGCTGATGCATCCGTGAATCAGCTGGGTCGGAACTCTATTGATCTCCCGAAGCCCAAGGCGGGCCCTTGGTATCTCGGTTGATGTCCACCAAATGCCTACGTTGTTTTTGCAGACCTACGTTGTTTTTGCAGACCTGCGTTGTTTTGTCAGATCGAGTCAATTCGGGAATCGGTTTTCGTAGACGAGCCAACAGTGACTGTCCTCTGTTTGCCACGCGCGACGCGGGGACGAAATGCAGTTGTGTCAGCTTTACTGCTCACCCTGCTTGATCTCTTAATTGTGGCCCCTGCTTGTTATCTTCTGCGTGCCCGCTCGGACCCAAGATTGAGTAGTCGAAGATTGATTGCTATCGAATTTTGGATTTTACATGCGTGTCGCCGCCATTCTGATTTGTTTGATCGTTACATCCTCAGTGGCATTGGTGGCGGTCGCGTCTTGGGCAATTAATTCGACCCATCGCTCAAAACAGAATCCGCTTTTTTCTGATGCCGCCTCGATGCCGAATCAATCACTGCTTAATAAGTTGATCGCGACTCTCAATCCGGATGTTATCAAGGAGTATGTCGCAAAATAAACAACCGGGCATGACGTTGATCTCGACTATCTTGCCACTTGCGGAGACTTTGATCTCGACACTCGCGACATGCGAATCTCTTAGTTCGAAGCGGTCAAGAAGTTCAAGTACGTTTTACTTCACTTGTCTTCGAAGCTGGAATTCGATGATCACCTTGCGAGGTAAAGTGAATCTAAGTAAGCGTATTACAAGCTTTGTTTTGACACGCTTGGGCGCGCATCTTTATTCCAAGGGTCAATTTGATCGAATCGGCCAATTCGATTCAGAAAATCATGGTTTGACTGATTGGTAAATCTTGTCTCAGCGGCAGAAAATCTCGCGGCAGGATTGCATGTGAGTGGTGAGTGAGAGATGCTGACCCATCGTCAGCCTCGAGGGCCCCTTGCAACTGCACCTGCAGCATCCATTCGCTGTTCGTGAAATACTGACTTGCGGACGAGTGCTGCATCGGCAAAGGGAGCTGATTCTATCCTTCATCGATTCGTGCGGCAGTGAACATCCTCTGATCGTCAGTCCTCGATTAGCACGACACCGATTTGATGTCGAACACCGTCAGGATCCCGATAGTAGACTTCGAATTCTCCGGCCGTTTCTTCGGGTAGAATTAGTTGCCGTCCTCTTTCGGTGCCACGCTCGGTCGTGACTGAGGTGACAACGGTCATCTCGATTTCCGAATTGTTGATCGTTGTTTCGACGTCGATGGGGACGATTGCCGAATTTTGCAGCCACCGTCCATCTACATAATTCAAGGGGACGACGACCTGACCAGCCTCTTTCGTTGGCTCACCAAGTTGGACTTGTCCGACGTAAGCAAGTGGTTGAGGCTGGCGTGTGATGGATCGAACCGCCGAGTTGCAACCCATTGAGGTGAGGATGCCCGTTGCCAAGACCATCAAACCAAACCAGAGCAATACCGGATTTTGGTGTGGGACGCGTCCCATCAGTGAGGCAGGTAAGCTCTTAATACATATGCGACGCTTGATTGCCCCATCCGGTCGAGAACTTATCCAAATGGGCATATCGCGCTTCTATCGTTCGAGCCTTGTGATAGGAAATCGGTTTTTTGGCTTGGGGCCTAACCAAATGATCTCGAATCGCCCACTCTTCGAGACTCGGCCAGTCTAGGGTATTTCCCCAGTATGTTGAATTCTTAAATCGAGTCGCAAGTCACCCGTGGCTGGAGTCGCCATTTTATCAGGGAAGCTGTTGGGTCACTGTTATCTTTCTTCCTTATCCGAGTCCACCTGTGGAGTTAGTTTCCGTTGTGTTGGACGCTCTGTAAGGGAGAGGCAATCAGGCCAAGCAAACGCGATCGAGCCGAGGAGATCATTCCCGAGCTTGGGGAAGTCGAGGTTGCACAAGCTCTGGGAAAGTCGACCGCAGAGGTTTTCCAAGCAGCTTGATGTTGCCGAGTAGACCGACGACCGCTGACGGCGTGAATAGGGTGGCTTGAAAGTCGATCAGGCCAAAAACCTCAAAGTTGTTGAGAAGGAGAACGATCGGCTCAAACGACTTCCAGACTGGCTTTCGTCTTGAATTGCGAACTCATTTGCCTTGAATTTGGGTCGAGATCAGGTGCTGGGGGGAGCTCTCCATGTCTGTCGTGATCCGACAGTCGGTTTACCTTTGCTGGTTCGGCGCACAGGCAGCAATGATGGAATGTCGCTTGCCGGTCCGTTCGCGGGGGGGTTTAATGCTTGCAAGATCCTGACGGATTTGACGGAAGCGAAGAATCTTGGCAAAGCTGACTGTGAATCAAACCCGACGCCGCAAACGACCCGAGATCTCTCGAAAACTGGATTGGTTCTTTCGCCGACCGCAGGTCGAATTGGCGGTTGGCTTGCTGATCGTGGTCTCGATCGTGTTAACCTTCGTTGAATTCTTGTATTCGGCGATCGACAGTGCGGGGTCAAAACAGTTTCTTGGGCAGGTTCAGCTTGTCAATGATGCGATTACTTGGTTCTTCGTGGTTGAACTCGTCTTGCGTTTCGTGGCGTCCTGGTCACCGCGACGTTATCTCCGAGAGTACTGGATTGATCTGGTAGCCACGTTGCCTTCGCTGTTGCCAGGTTTTTTTGCGGCTCGCGTGATGCGGCTGTTTCGTCTGCTGCGAATCTTGCGATTGTTTGGCTACGTTTCCAGGCTCTCGTCGAACTATCCGTATATTCTTCGCAAGGGAATTGTTGAGTACATCTTTGTTTGTGGTTTGCTGATTCTGACTGTGTTGTTGGGCACCAGCGCAATGATGTTGTTTGAGTCGGGGAACGGAATGTCATTTCACGAGGCTTTTTGGTTTAGCCTGCACTCGTTATTCGCAGGCGAGCCAATTCCCCAGGCTCCTCAATCCGTGGGTGGCCGCATCGTTGCGGTCGGAGTGATGTTCATGGGATTGACCATCTTTGCGATGTTCACCGGAACCGTATCGGCATTCATGGTCGAAAGAATACGTAATGGAGGAAAAACCGTGGAATCAGAGCGGCTAGAGAATCACGTCGTCATTTGTGGTTGGAATACCAAAGCCGAAATCATTATCGAGGAATGTCGCGCGTCCCACTTAGACGCGGACACTGCAATTGTTGTCGTGTCTCAGTGGGAGCATGAAGCACCAACCGTGCCCGCGTCGCTGCAGTCGCAGCTGTATTTCGTCAATGATGATTTCACTCGTGTGGCGACTTTGGAAAAGGTTGGGATTCATCAGGCGCGGATGTGCATCATCTTGAATGACACCTCTGGCGGACGGAATGAGCAAGATGCTGATGCCCGTACCATTCTTGCAGCACTCACTGCCGAAAAATTGAATCCCGATGTCTATACCTGCGCTGAGCTGAACAATCGAGATTATGCATCACACCTCAAGATGGGAAAGGTGAATGATTACGTTGTCAGTAGTGAACACAGTGCCTACATGATGGCGCAAGCCGCATTGAATCAAGGCATGATGGGAATGTTCAACGAGTTGCTGACGCATCGTCATGGAAATCAGTTTTTTCGGTTTCCAGTGCCGGAGCAGTTCGTTGGTTACAGTTTCGATGACCTCTTGAATGAGTTGAAGAAATCGCACGACGCGTTGTTGATCGCCATAGGGCGAGGGCACGAAACCAAAGTCAATCCTGCCGGTCACATCATGAGTGCAGGCGAAGAAATTGTCGTGATTGCAGCGAAGGCCCCATTCAAATGAACAGACCTAATCTGAAACAGGCAGTCCCTAACTAAATAATTTGGTGGCGGAAGACATCACGGATGCCGTTTGACGACCTGTCGGAATCCGCCCGCTGCATGGACGGGTTGGCAGATGCGAGGGGAAGATAGAAGCGACGGTTTGGCTCGTTT
>JAYZAR010000292.1:0-11707 GCA_036339635.1 Planctomycetota bacterium
CCTTGATCCCTTGCTTTTCTAGTCTTGTACGCCAGTGCTGGCGGGCAATTGATTGCATATCGGCGGCCTGGTCATTCTCATCGACGATTTCAAGGCCAAGGAGAGTCTCGACGACGTCTTCCAGCGTGACGATTCCCTCCATCCCACCAAACTGGTCAACGACCATCGCGATTTGTGCGCCGTTGGTTAGCAGATGATCGAACACGCTGGTGATTGATTCGGTTTCGTGGACTGCGTGGATGGGGCGAATGTAATCTTGTAGCGGCCGTTGTTGATCGTTCGATGCCAACGCCAGCAATAAATCACTTTTCAGGACGAAGCCAGTCACATGGTCCCGCCGCTCTTGATAAAACGGTAATCGAGAGACGGGTGTCTGTTTGAGTTCTTCGGTGACAGATTCAACCGTTCGCGATTGCTCAAAGGCGATCACCACCGTGCGGGGCGTCATGACGTGTTCGACCATGACCGAATCGAGACGCAGCAGATTGTCGAGGATTTTGGATTCTCGTGCTCTTAAAATTCCTTCTTCTGTCCCGAGACCGGCCATCGCGGAAATTTCTTCGCGTGTCACTAACTTAGGCTTGTGACCCCGAGAGAGTACTTTCGTTAAAAATTCAGACAGCCAAACCAGAGGCAGCAACACCAGAATGAGCCATTGCACAGCCAATGCCATCGGGGCAGCAAGTGTTCTCCAGTAAAGGGCACCAATCGTCTTGGGGATGATCTCGCTGAACACAAGGATCAAAAGCGTTAGCACTGCGCTAATGATTCCAACGTAAGAGTCGCCGTATACTTTGGCGGCTTGAGCTCCGACGCCTGCTGCTCCAACAGTATGTGCGATGGTGTTCAGGCTGAGGATTGCCGCCAATGGGCGGTCGATGTTGCTGCGGAGCTGCACAATTCTTTGGGATGACTTACTGGGGTCCTTGCGGCGTTCCGCGAGATAGCTTGGCGTGATCGACAATAGCACTGCTTCGGCAATCGAGCAAAGAAAAGAAAAGCCGATCGCAACCAGCAAATATACAATCAGCAGCAATGTTGCCATTTCATTCGCCAGATGGTGATTTTCGGTAGAAGCATCTGAGTGATGTACCAGTTTGTACGGTTTGACGTGCCGCATTGTAAGGCGGGGGAGGACTACATGCTGGCTGCGGCCGTTGGAAACCGGGTTTTCATCGGTGTGCCACCGTGTCGTCCTGCAAAGTGTCGCGTCATCTGGCCAGACAGAGTTTAACCGCCGCCATCGGCTCACTGCTTCTGTGCTTTGACCGAGTTTCTTTTATTTAGCCGGAACTAGTTTTCCCGATGAACGCTGATTGATGGGAATTGAGCGAGTTCGCCAGGACCTGACGCGTTTCTCCGGATCGTTGACGATGGTTGCGGTAGCGAAGAGACTAGTGGTGTACCCGATCCCTTCCCACTTCGTTGGAATCTGATGGCCTTTCCTAACCGAATCTTTTTTTCTGCGTTGGCGATCCTGTGTTTCTTTCCAGTTTTACTGCTTGCCGCCGAACGCCCAAACATCATTTACATCATGACAGATGATCTTGGTTATGGCGATTTGGGAAGCTACGGCCAAGCCGTTGTACAGACGCCCAATCTCGACCGGATGGCAACCGAGGGAATGAGATTCACGGATCATTACGCTGGGCACACGGTCTGTCGTCCTTCCCGACTGGTGCTGTGGACCGGACAGCACGTGGGTCACACGGGCCTAACGGGAAATCGTCCCAGAAGCCTTCGCGGAACGGAGTCGACCGTCGCCCGCTTATTGCAGCAGGCAGGTTACGCCACTGGAGGGGTTGGAAAGTGGGCCCTTGGAAATGTCAACGATCCCAGCGAAGTCGATCAACCTGGCCATCCTAACAAGAACGGCTTTGACTATTGGTGTGGCTACCTCAATCAAGGGAATGCACACAACTTTTATCCAGCCTTCTTGTGGGAGAACAAAAAGCAACTTCCACTTCCCGGCAATGTGATCGGGGACTATCCCAACGGACGTGGACGGGTCGCCGCTCAAAGGGTGACTTACTCACACGACGTGATGACCGAGCGGGCTTTGCAGTTTGTACGCGATCATCACAATGAGCCGTTTTTGTTGCACATCCACTGGACGATTCCCCACGCGAATAATGAAGGTGGGCGTGTTTCAGGGGACGACATGGAGGTGCCAGATTATGGGGCTTATGAAGATCGTGATTGGCCGAATCCGGAGAAAGGATTCGCAGCGATGATCTCTCGCATGGACGCTGATGTCGGACGTTTGTTCAAGTTGCTCAAGGCTCTGGACATTGATCAAAAGACCGTGGTTTTCTTTACGTCGGATAATGGTCCTCACCAGGAAGGTGGGCACAATCACGAGTTCTTCGACTCCAACGGTCGACTACGCGGTTTTAAGCGTTCGATGCACGAAGGGGGAATTCGCGTTCCGTTAATTGCTCGCTGGCCCGGCACCATTGAGCCCGGTTCGACAACTGAACTTCCCTCTGCTTTCTGGGATTTTGTGCCGACGGCTTGCGAGTTGGCCGGTGTGGATTTACCGCCAAGGCACGATGCACAAACGCCTGCTGGGATCGATGGTATTTCCTACGCCCCGACGCTGAGGGGTGACCATGATCAGCAACAGCGGCACGAATACTTGTATTGGGCAAGCCAGGAAGGTGAAACATCCATCGGCCTGAGAATGGAGCAATGGAAATTAGTCCAGTATCGTGGAAAGTCCTCGCGCCGTAATCAGAGGCCAGTGACGACCAAGCCGGAGTGGCGACTGTACGACTTGACGAAGGATATCGGTGAAGATCACGATCTCGCAGATGAGAACCCCGAAATCGTAGCAAAGATGCTGGATTTGCTTCGTCGAGATCGGCTACTGTCAGATTGATATTGATGATACTGATGTGGTAAAGCAGTTTGCGTTTACCACGAAAACAGGCTTGCCAGGAAATCCGCCCGTTTTTTGATGGTCGTTTCCTGTCGCGTTTGACGCAGGTGATTCACCGATTTGGTAGACTTCGTTTGAAATTGACACGTCGCCCGGGTCGAGTGGTTGGATTTGATGGATGTAGATAGTGGCGGGACATGCATTCTGAAATTCCCAGCTTCGATGTTCAGTGAAAGTTGGTGGTGAGGCGCCGAAAGGCGGTCTCACAAGATCAGATATGAATCAGCAACACGACGTGCCGAATGTGCCGGGTTGGTTTCAGAACGGCTTTCATGGTTTTTTGAGGCCATTTCTGGCGAGGCATTTCCATGCGATTGGCATCGATAAAGGCTCGCAGGAAAACGGTGAGATTCCTGTCGACTCGCCAATGTTGGTTTTCGGTAATCATCCGTCTTGGTGGGATCCGTTGATCGCGCATTTTTTGAATCGGTCGCTTTTCCCCGGGCGGCAGTTTTATGCTCCGATCGATGCTGAAGCGCTTGAGCAATATCGTGTATTTGGAAAGTTGGGCTTCTACGGTGTGCGAATGAACACAACTGGCGGTGCAGCAGCCTTCCTGAAGCAAAGCATGGCGATTCTGCACCAACCTGGAACAGCAATCTGGTTAACACCAGAGGGGCAGTTTGCCGACTGTCGAGATCATTCAGCAAAATTAATGCCTGGCTTGGCTCACTTGTGCAGTCGTTTGGAGACCGGGTGTGCGGTCCCGCTGGCGTTGGAGTACGTTTTCTGGAACGAGCGATTGCCTGTCTGTCTGGCTCGGCTTGGCGAACCAATCTGGGTCGAGCAGCAGCGTGGACTTTCCAAGCCAGATTGGAATCGATTACTCACAACACGATTGCGAGAAAATCAGTCAGAGTTGTCTCAGTCCGCCATGACACGTTCATCGGATCAGTTCGATCATTTGATCCGAGGGAATGTCGGTGCTGGCGGCTTTTATGACTTTTTCCGCCGTTTGAAGTCTTGGTCGCGGCTGAAGCGATTTCGCCCCCAACATGGGAATCAATTTGAATGATTTTGGCTGTTTCAATCGTTGCCCTTCTGCTTGCCTTCCTCCCGTTGTGGATGTTTTGGAATAACGTTCCGCTGTTCCTTTTTGAGCGTTCCCGTCATTCTGTCGAGAGAGCGGAACGTGCGAGTGTTTCGGTCTTGATTCCCGCGCGGGACGAAGCGAGTTCAATCGGCGGTAGTGTCGGAGCAGCACTGGCGAATCAGGAGGTCAATTTAGAGGTCGTGGTACTGGATGACCATTCCACGGATGCAACCGCTGAAATTGTGCGAAACCTGGCGGCATCTGATCCACGAGTTCGGCTGTTGACCAGCGAACCGCTGCCTGAGGGTTGGAATGGCAAACAGTTCGCCTGTCGACAATTAGCGGATGCTGCCAGTCACGATCATCTGCTCTTTTTGGATGCGGATGTGCGATTAAATGATAGGGCGCTCGCCGATTTGCTGGACCGAAAACAACGCACCGCCGTTGCCTTGCTAAGTGCTTTTCCCCATCAGCAAACTGATTCTTGGCTAGAGAAATGGATCATCCCGCTCATGCACTTCATCCTGTTGGGCTACTTGCCGCTACATCGCATGAGAGGCAGTACAGATCCCGCCTTTGCGGCCGGTTGCGGACAGTTGTTCTTGACGCGAAAAGATCAATACTTAAAAGCAGGAACACATCAAGCGATTGCGGAGTCGCGACATGATGGTTTGAAATTGCCCCGCGTTTATCGCCACGCTGATTTGATGACCGATGTGATCGATGGGACCCAGTTGGCTGAGTGTCGCATGTACCATAACGCGCCGGAAGTGATTCGTGGCGTGCTAAAGAACGCGGTGGAAGGTATTGCGAACCCGAAGCTAATTGTTCCGTTCTCAATCATGCTGATTGGTGGAGCGGTGCTGCCGTTGGTCGTGCTGATCTGGGCGTTTGTTGAATCAAGTTGGATCGCCGCCGTGATTGCAGCTTTGGCGGTTATTGTTGGTCACGGACCGCGTGTGATCGCCGCCAAGCATTTTCGCCAGCCTTGGTCAGGTGTTCTTTTTCACAGCATCTCGGTAGTCGTGCTGGTGCTGTTGCAGTGGGTTGCACTCGCCAATCACCTGCTCGGTCGGCAGGTTGCTTGGCGAGGTCGAGCGGAATCCTAGGGGCTGCCTTGCAGCGATCCAACAGTGGGAAGGCGGGGGCCGCGAGGGGCGGGCAGAAGAGTGAACGGTAGGGTAAGACGGTAACGTCCTCAGGTTGCGTTTTAATTTGGTGTCACAATTTAATGTGTTTTCGCAATCCATTCCCACCATTGCGTGCAGGTCGTCGCGGACGGTTAGGCGACGAATTTTTGAGCTTGCGTTGAAAAGTTGCGGGGATTGCTCATCTTTGTTGCAAAGGACGCCGAGTTGCCGCAGGTTTAGATATCCACCGCTGTGGCAGCCGCGCTGGACACCGATTCTGCTAGCAAATGATTCGACTAGCCGTGTTGTGGGTGGTTCGCTAAAAGAAGGCCGTGATTTGATTTAAGCCTCTATTTTGACTCCGCCCACGCCTTGGCACATGAAAAGCTTCAGCCGGATATTGAAGTTAGCGATCCGCCGAAGAGCGGCAATCTTGGGGGTTTTGGTCTCCTCGCTAGTCATTGCCATCCTCTGGGGGGCCAACATTGGGACGCTCTACCCAATGGTGGAAGTGGTCTTTAAGGGCGATAGCCTGCCGGAGTACGTTGAATCTCAATTGGGCGAGACTGAGGGGAAGCTGGCGGAATTGGAAAATGAGATCTGCTTGCTAACCAGTGATCGATTTGGTGCTGCTGGCGACGATTTGACAGCGATCGATCGGGAGCTTGATTTTGCTCACACTCGCTTGATCGCAGCGTCGAGTAAGTTGGGAATCCTTGAGTCGGCTCAACCTTGGGTCAATCGATTCGCGCCCGATACACCGTACCAGACATTGATTTTGATTGTCGCTCTGTTGCTCGGTGGTACGGCGATCAAGTTGATTGCATTGATGAGCAATTTGCTGTTGGTGCAGTACATCGCGGAGCGAACGGCGGTTGATTTGCGCGCGATTTTCTTTCGCAAGGCGCTCCATCTTGATCTTGATTCCTTTGGGGAGAATGGATCTGCAGATCTCACTGCGCGCTTGACCAACGATATCTCACATGTCTCGGCCGGCTTGACGGTACTACTTGGTCGTTTGGTGCGAGAGCCATTAAAGATGATCGTTTGCTTGGGTGGAGCAATGATGGTTTGTTCGCGACTATTGCTCCTTGTCATGGTTGTTACGCCCATTTTGGCGTTGGTCATGACCTACTTGAGCCGAGCGATTCGTCGAGCCAGTCGGCGAGCGATGGAGGAGATGAGTCAGTTATATGGCATGCTGACGAATTCCTTTGCCGGAATCCGTGTGGTCAAAGCATTCAATACGCAAGCGTTTGAGCGAGCCAAGTTCAATCAGGGAATTCTTGCCTTTTATCGCAAGTCGATGAAGATGGCATTTTACAACACGTTAGCCCGCAGCAGTAGTGAAATGTTGGGGATGGTGACGGTCGGACTTGCGATTTTGGCGGGCGGATACTTGGTGGTTAATGGGAAGACAAGCTTGCTTGGGATACGGATGAGCAACGAACCGCTGAACGTTGGACAAGTCTTGTTGTTTTTTGGGTTTTTGATTGGAGCCTCGGATCCAGCCAGAAAGTTAGCTGATGTCTGGACACAGCTGCAACGCGGGATCGCGGCGACCAATCGGGTCTATGAAGTCATTGATCAAACTGTCCGCGTCGCAGAGCCAGAGTCACCGAAGTCCCCTGCCCGACCACACAACGAAATTTGCTTTAACAACGTGGCTTATCAATATCCATCGGGACCAATCGTCTTGCGGGGAATCGACTTGACCATTCGGTCCGGCGAGACCATCGCGGTGGTCGGACCCAATGGAAGCGGCAAGAGCACGCTAGTCAGTTTGCTTTGCCGATTCGATGATCCACGTTCTGGTGAAGTCACTATGGATGAAATTCCACTGGACCAGATGCGGACTCGGGATTTACGGCGTCGGATGGCGTTGGTCACACAACGTACCGTTTTGTTTGATGACACGATTGAGAACAACATTCGTTACGGATCTCCCGGCGCAGACTCACATGCGGTTGTTCGGGCGGCCAAATTGGCGTTTGCAGATGATTTTATCCGTCACAAGACCCCCGATGCTTATCAGACGCTTCTAGGGGCTGCAGGGATGCGACTCTCCGGCGGTCAGATGCAGCGCATCGCATTGGCCCGCGCGTTTCTCCGGAACCCCGATATTTTGATTCTGGACGAAGCAACCAGCCAGATCGATTTAGAAAGCGAGCAATTGATTCACCAAGCTTTATCAAATTTCTTGGTCAATCGAACTGGTGTGATGATCACGCACCGCCCATCAACCCTGGCCCTGGCGGATCGCATCGCAGTAATCGAGGCGGGCACTGTCGCGGATGTGGGAACCCGCGATGAGTTAGTTCACCGCAACCGATTTCTGCAAAGTTTGTGCGGCAACGATTCTCGGATGAGCGCCTAGACGACCGGTTCTGCAAACCTGCGCAAGCAAGAATTACGTCTCTTGCTACGACAGCGTAAGGTTGTGTGCTAAACCTGTCTCTCGTCTTCGCCCGCCCCCTCCCTGAATTCAGACTGTGATCGGGAGCGGCCTGTCATCGCGACTGGCCGCTTGAGTGGGCACATGCTTCAAACCGGCGTGACTTGCGCGGTTGATTACAATCCCAAGTCGCCAAAGAGTGGCGTGCTTAGATAGCGTTCGCCGAGGCTGCACATGATGGTTACGATCCGCTTGCCTTTCATTTCAGGTCGCGCAGCGACTTGGGCAGCGGCACAGATGTTAGCCCCACTGCTGATACCGCCTACGATTCCTTCCTGCTTGGCAAGATTGCGCCCAAACTCGAAAGCGTCTTCGTCATCGACTTGAATGACATCGTCTAGGATGGAGGTGTCAAGATTCTTGGGGATAAATCCGGCACCAATTCCTTGGATACGGTGTTTCCCTGGATCGCCTCCGCTGATCACCGGCGAGTGCTTGGGTTCAACGGCGATCGCTTTGAAGTTCGGATTCTGTTTTTTCAAGAACCGTGCCACTCCGCTGATCGTTCCGCCGGTCCCAACGCCAGCCACGATTGCGTCGATGTTCTGGCCACTGTCGGCCCAGATCTCTGGCCCGGTGGTTGCTTCGTGAACCGCTGGATTCGCCGGATTTTCAAACTGTTGCGGCATGAACGCATTGTCGGTTGATGCGACTAGGTCCGCCGCTTTATTAATGGCGCCTTTCATGCCTTCGCCAGCTGGCGTGAGAACAAGATTGGCTCCCATCGCACGCAGCAACGCGCGGCGCTCAACCGACATGGATTCAGGCATCGTTAATGTCAGTTTGTAACCTTTTGCCGCACAGACAAACGCCAAAGCGATGCCCGTATTGCCGCTTGTGGGTTCAATCACGTGCGTATCTTTCGTGATTTTACCGTCACGCTCACCCGCTTCGATCATTGCGACGCCAATTCGATCTTTGACGCTGTTGAGCGGCTGAAAGAATTCGCATTTGGCAAAGATGGTTGCACCACCATCGGGACCCAAGCGATTGATTTGGATCATTGGGGTATCGCCGATGGCCTTGGAAGCATCTGAAAAGGTTCTTTCACGCGGCATGTTGAATCCTTCAATTATGGGAAAGAAGAGTCAGAAAGCGGTTGAACGGCTAGCGCTCCTTGTTTCCGGCGGCTTAGGAAACTTCCCAGGTGTCGCCGGAGGTGAACAGGGCGTCGAGATCACCGTCGCCTTTTTGTGCGGTAGCATCAGCGACCTGTTGGTTGATTTGATCGTCGTAGGTCGCCACATTATCGACGGCTCTCAGGACACCGATGGGTTCGGGCATGTGTGGGTAGGACATCCGCGAGAGCATCATGTGAATCGACGGATTCGAATCTCTTTCATCGTGGATCAGCAGATCATCAACCGGAACGTCGTCCGTGCTGACGGATTCAAGACGGGTGCCGACCAAGCGGATGCCTTTTTTACCATTGGCGTAAACCAAAGGTTTCCCGTGTTCGAGTTCAATGATGTTGTCTGGGCGTTGCTTCTTTTCCTGGGCATAGGCCATCGCGCCGTCATTAAACACATTGCAGTTTTGGTAAACCTCAACCAGCGAGGCGCCTTTATGCTGGGCAGCTCGCTTCAAGGTCACGCCGAGATGTTTGACGTGTGCATCCATGCTGCGAGCGACAAACGTTGCCTCCGCGGCCAGGGCCAATGACAGCGGGCTGACCGGGTGATCGATCGATCCCATCGGCGTGCTTTTTGTCACTTGCCCCTCGACACTCGTCGGGCTGTACTGTCCTTTGTTCAGGCCGTAGATCCGATTGTTAAACAAAACGATGTTGATGTCGAGGTTGCGCCGCAGAGCGTGAATGAAGTGATTGCCACCAATCGACAAGGCATCGCCGTCACCCGTGATAACCCACACCATCAAGTCAGGCCGCGTTGATTTCAAACCGGTTGCAAAGGTTGGCGCACGACCGTGTATGCTGTGCATTCCGTAAGTGTTCATGTAGTACGGGAACCGGCTACTGCAACCGATACCACTGATGAAAACGGTCTTTTCACGCGGCACGCCCAAATCGGGCAGCACCTTTTTCATCTGCGCCAAAATCGAATAGTCGCCGCATCCAGGGCACCATCGAACGTCTTGGTCAGATGCGAAATCGGCCGGTTTAAGAACGGGAAGTGACATGGTTTTGCAAATTGCCGTTAATCAGTTAACAGAGGGTAGTTATCAAGTGTTCGTCGTTTGTTGTACACGTTGACGCTTTACGGCTAGCCATCATGCAGGCCGGCTGATGATAGCGCGTTCTAGCCGGCATTGATTTTTACGGTCTGCCGGGATCGTGTGGCGACATGCGATTCGATCGATCCAACCAACTCGGTAACGGTGAAGGGTTTACCTTGAACTTTGTTGATTCCAATACAGTCAACGAGGTAAATCGACCTAAGCAACATTCGCAGCTGCCCTGTGTTCAGTTCCGGCACCAATACCTTGCGGAAGCTACGAAGTAATTCGCCAAGATTCGCTGGTAGCGGATTCATATAACGAACATGCGCGTGGCTGACTTGATGGCCAGCTTCCTGACAGCGTCTAACGGCAGTTTGGCAAGCACCGTAAGTGCCTCCCCAGGAAACGACGAGCACATCACCAGTCGCTTCACCATAAACCTCTTGTGCTGGTATCTGCTCCGCGATCCTGCTCACTTTGGCGGCGCGGGTATCCGTCATGTGTTGATGGTTCATCGGGTCATAGCTGACGTTCCCTGTTTTGTCTTCTTTTTCCAGCCCGCCGACCCGGTGCATCAGTCCAGGCGTTCCGGGGATCGCCCAGGGACGCGCGAGATACTCGTCACGCGCGTAAGGCATGAAGGGCTCGTCGGGGTCGGTACCCTCGGGATGGTGGATTTTAATTTTGGGGAGCGAATCCATCTTTGGAATCCGCCAAGGCTCGCTGCCATTTGCGATGTAGCCATCGGACAGAATCATGACTGGGACCATGCACTGGGTTGCGATTCGCCAGGCTTCGATGGCAATGTTAAAGCAATCTGCGGGTGACTGTGGAGCCAGGATGGGCAGCGGCGACTCACCATTACGACCGTACATCGCCTGCAGTAGGTCGCTTTGCTCTGTCTTCGTCGGCAAGCCAGTGCTCGGTCCGCCACGCTGCACATTGATGACGATCATGGGCAATTCCAGGATCATGCCCAGGCCCATCCCTTCCGCCTTCAGTGCGATCCCTGGTCCGCTACTGGCGGTGACACTCATCGATCCACCGAACGCGGCTCCGATGGTCGCGCAGACGGCGGCGATTTCGTCTTCTGCCTGGAAGGTTCGAACGTCAAAGTTCTTGTACTTTGTTAGCTCATGCAAAATGTCGCTGGCCGGCGTGATCGGATACGTACCATAAAATAGGCTTTTGTCGCTGAGCTTGGAGGCAGCGATCAACCCCCAGGCAAGTGCTTGATTGCCCATGATGTTGCGGTAGGTGCCCGTTTTCAGATTGGCCGCATCGACCTGGTAACTTTCACCAAACGCCTCCGTGGTTTCACCGAACGCCCACCCAGCCCGCAAGGCGGCTTCGTTGGCCGCCGCGACTTCAGTTTTGCCTCCAAATTTGTTATTGATGAATCGAAGTGTTGGCTCGAGTGATCGACCGAACAGCCAATAAACCAATCCCATCGCAAAGAAGTTTTTGCAACGATCCGCGAGCTTGGTTCCCAAGTCAAACTCCGCGACGGCATCACGCGTCAACCGGGTCATGGGAACTTGGATCACTCGGTAAGTGTCTTGGACCACCGTCGCGTCGAGCGGGTTGGCCTCCACTTTCGCTAGTTTGAATTCTTTGTCGTTAAAGCCGTCTTCGTTAGCGATCAAGATGCCCCCTTTTCGAAGGTCATCGAGATTCGTCACCATCGCAGCCGGATTCATCACCACCAATGCGTCGAGGGTGTCGCCGGGAGTGAAGATTTCCTCGCTGGCGAATTGGACTTGGAAACCGGAGACGCCAGCGCGTGTTCCCCGCGGAGCACGGATTTCAGCTGGAAAGTCAGGGAACGTCGCGACGTCGTTGCCAGCCAACGCGCTGGTATTGGTCAGCTGGGTTCCCAGCAATTGCATGCCATCCCCGGAGTCACCGGCAAGTCGAACGGTGATGCCAGAAACGGATTGAACGTCTTTCGATGTAGGTGCAGAGGCCAT
>JAYZAR010000293.1:0-16964 GCA_036339635.1 Planctomycetota bacterium
GCATTGGATCGCAGCAACGGTCGCTTGATTTGGCAGTGCAAAGTGGACGGAAATTTTTGCGGGTTGGCTGCAGATCTATCCTTATTAGTGGTCAGCACAGACAGCGGTACCATCTACGCGTTCCGTAGCGATCAGCCTGATCACACGCCAATGGTCGCGACACCAAAGATTGAACCAAATCCTTTTCCTGCCGATGAATGGACGGAGCATTACAAATCGGCGGCGCAAGACATTTTGCAGCAAAGCGGACAACGGACTGGCTACTGCCTGGTTGCTGGTAGCGAGCAGGGACGTTTGGCCTATGAGTTGGCACGGCAAAGTGAGTTGCAGATCATTGGGGTCGAGCCGGATCCGAATAAGGCTGCGGCTTCGCGAGTATTACTGACTCGGGCAGGTTTACATGGCACGAGGGTCACCATTTTTTGTCGGCCCCTTGGTGATCTTCCATTCTCGAACTACTTCGCAAATTTAATCGTTTCGGATTCCATGTTGTTGACCGGACAAGTGCCCGACCGGCCAGAGAGACTGGCACGTCATCTGAAACCATGTGGTGGCGTAGCGATGGTTGGCCGACCGAGAGCTTTTTCGCCCGTCGCTGGAGAGCGGGTCGCTGGGGAGATCGACTCGCAGGCAACGATTGAATGGTTGTCGCAGTGGCTTGGCCAAGATGAAGGGGAGGTGATTTCGCAGATGCCTTGGTATCTACTCCGCCGCGGCAAGCTTGCGGGCGCGGGAGACTGGTCACATCAATATGGCAATGTGGCGAATACTTCTTCGGTCGATGACTACCGTGTCCGTGATGGTTTGGGGGTGCTGTGGTATGGCGATCCTGGTCCAAGTGCGATGATCAATCGCCATGAAGCTGCCGGAGCGCCCCTATCGACCAATGGCAGAATGTTTATTCAAGGTACCGATCGGCTGATGGCTTACGATGCGTACAACGGAAATTTTCTTTGGGATCTGGAAAATCCAGGTGCGGTTCGGACTGGCGTCTTCAATAATCGCGAGACTCACAACTTGGCAGCAAGCGATGACGCACTTTACGTTGCCATCCACAACGAATGCATGGTACTGGATGCGGCGACTGGCCACGTGACTGCAACCTATCAAACGCCCGAATCACCAGATGGGATCGAGCGAGCGTGGGCGTATTTGGCATATGACAACGGCCAGCTTTTCGGAACAAGCACGATTCGGGAAGAGTTGGAAGCTCGAATGCGTCGTCGTGGGCTGAAGGTCAAGAGTCAAACAGATGCTGTTTTTGCCGTCGATACCGAAACTGGCGAACGGATGTGGACTTATCGTGGCGATAACATCTTGCACACGACAATCGCGATCGGACCTGACCGAGTCTATTTCATTGATAGTTCGATCAGTCCTGAAGAACGGATGAAGTTCTATCTGCAGGATAAGGGTGATCTCAGGCAGCTTGAGGGAGAGGCCGCCGTAAAGGCTGAGGCAGAGGCAAAGGCTTACGATATTCGGCGGGCAGTCGCCATTGACCGGCGGACCGGCGAAAAGCTGTGGTCAAAGCCAGTGGATGTGACTGATACGACCAACATTAGTGCGGGTGGTGGGAGTTTGACGTTGATGTATGCCAAGGGGCACGTCGTACTCTGCGGAGCGAACGCCAACGGGCACTACTGGAAGCAATTTCTCGCAGGTGAATTTGATCGCCGAAAATTGATCGTGTTGAATGCAATCGATGGGAGTGAGCGATGGTCAAAAAATGCGAACTATATGAATCGGCCAGCAATCATCGGTAACGAAATATTTGCCGAACCGTGGGCTTTTGAATTGACGAGCGGCAAGCCAAAAATGCGACCCCACCCATTGACCGGTGAAGAGAGTCAGTGGCGTTTTAGTCGTCCGGGGCACCACTGCGGTGTGATCACCGCAACGCCCAATATGATGTTCTTTCGGTCAGGATTTATCGGGTACTACGACCTTTATCGTGACAGTGGAACACGGCATTTCGCGGGGCAACGCCTGGGCTGTTGGATCAACGCGATTCCCGGGAATGGTTTGGTGATGATTCCGGAAGCAAGTGCTGGGTGTGTATGCCAGTTCTCAATTGCATCGACAGTTGTAATGGAGCCGAAAATTGAGAACAAATCTTGGGGTATCCTCAGTGCCGTTGGCCCCAAGACTCCTGTCAATCGAATCGGAATCAATTTTGGTGCACCGGGAGATCGTAAAGATCTGTCAGGCCGCGAGTGGTTCGGCTATCCACGTCCAGCGACCAGGAATCGGCTGGAGTTCGTATTTGACTTGAAGCCCAAGCTAGCCAATGGGGGCGGTTGGTACAGCCGTAATGTTGAATCGGTGAACTTGGGGGATGTCGAATCACCATGGCTGTTTGCATCGGGTGGGCGAGCACTGCAACGTTTCGAAATTCCATTGCTTGGCAAGGATGATGATGCGTCGAGCTATGACGTCAAGCTCTATTTTGCCAATCTAGAATCGAGCGACTCTGACGCGTTTGAGATTCGAGTGCAATCACAGACGGTACGGTCCGGCGTCGTGCTGGCAGGATCTTCCTCAGGGCAAGTCAACATCGACACGATTGAATTGCCCGGTGTGCATGTCGAAGAAAACCTTGTGGTTGAATTCCAATTCAATGAAGAGGGTGAGCCACCAGTTTTGTCCGCAATTGAAGTGACACGGAACGAGACCACCGCACGCTGAAATTTTCCACAAATATTATCGGCAACTACCTGGGAGTTGCTTCGGTGACTCCCGTGGTTGCGACACGAGCCGGGATTGGAAGGAATATGGCAGCCAAGGAAGCTGACCGCGTCGGACGCAGGCTTTCAAGTTTGTTGAGATTTGAGAGCCAGCCGGTTCGCTGCTTGGGGCCAACTTTGTCGCTTGATAGCTAACGAAAACGAAACGAGTAGAGATTTCCATCGTTTATTTTGAACAACAAGCGAATTGGTTTTCCTGACAGTGCGTGTAGATCTGTCGCACTATCCCACTGAACTTGCTGGGAAATTGAATCACCTGACAGTGGTTGGCAGCTTGAGCTCGTCAGACCTGCGATCGGTGTACCGTTCAGTTCCTGTAATTCGATGCGAATGGAACCAGTTGGTCTTGTTTGATAATTCAGTTCTAAATGACTGCCGGTGAAAACGAGCGGTTTCGTAATCAGGTTTCCACCACGGGAATCTGAAGCCGCGGACATGAATCCATCCAAACGATAGACAAAGCGACGTAATCGGCTGTCTGGTCCGGTGTAGTAAGCCTCGGTAGCATAGACGCTCAATTCGCGGTTTTGGTTTGGCAGCTGCAAGAGTCCCCATGCCATGTAATTGCTGCGATTGCCGCTTCGGTCCGCTGGTGCATCTTCTGGGATTAAAGCCTCAGGCCAGCGTTGGAAGTGCTTGCCATCTCGGCTGGACATGAAAACGGGTTCCACTCGCTGACCTTCATTCGGCAGATAGCGTGTTGGAAAGCCGACGAAAATGTGCGGAGCGCGTTTGTACTGAAGGATCGCATTGGTGTAGAGATGCTCGCGACGCGATTCAGTGTATTTCAACGGAACTGGCTTGGTCCACGTTAGAAAATCAGTGGACTGAGCTTGCATGATGTCCCGTTTGCCTTGGTTGAACCAGCGGTGGTAGTCACGATAGACCCCAGCAGCCTGGTCATAGAAAGCGAGGTTTTGCGAATCGAACGCGCCCTCGGTAATGACCGCTTCATTATGCATCAGTTCCCAATGAATGCCGTCCGGCGAACGAAACGCGAACAGCCCATGTTTCGAAGAGGTATCGTTCTTGTTCAATGAACGTCCTCTTGCCAACGCTTTGTAGCGTGCCTGCGGATTACACCTTGGGTTGGTATCTTTGAACGGCGTAAAGTTGTGGGTCCCGATCCCATCCCAAACAATGTTGTTCTCCTTCGTTCCCTCGACTTCGTAAAGGCCTAATTGGGGTTTAATCCAGTTCACGCCATCGACACTCTCGGCGTAACAGACCACTTCTCGATGCGTAGCCTGCTTGGATTTTTCATCCCAGTGAGATCCACGATAGTACATTCGATATTTGTCACCGTCTTGGAAAATCGTGTAGTAGGCGCACGTGTTTCCCTCCCATGGTTGGTCAGTGACTAAAACCACCTCTCGAGGTTGTGGTCGCTCGATCTGAAGCCGCACATTGTCAATGCGATCAACCAAGAACTCGTCGACGAACAACTGGCGCTGCTCCCCAATTGTGATCGGTTCAATTGCGGTCGCGGTGATTGCCCAAAATACGGCGAATGACGATGAGAACAAGGTAAAACGATTCATGATTTAGGTATCCGAAAATTCTCCAAAAGCAAACGACGAGCGATGCGCTGCTGCGTTCCGCTCTTGTTCAGCATGTACTGCTACGCCTTCTGATCCCCCAAGAATGTAAGACTAGCTTATCAATCAACAAAAGCATTGCTTGCGGCAGCCGATCACAGGTTAGTTCAATTCGCAAGGAATTAATGACTTCCAAATTTCTGAAATCAGCCTGGTGCGCTGCCTGGTTTGTTTCCATGCAAGGGCGTTAACTCGCTAATCTTTGTGATCAGGTAATCATCGCCTTGTTTGGTGCCGGTGCCGACCAGTTTGATCGGTGTCCCGCAATGATACGCTAAATTGAAGTTGTGGAAGTCCCGGAACGCCACTTCAATGCGAATGGGTTTGGTGTTTTCAACATCGACATAGAAGACTCGTGCTTCGTCTAGGTCATCTGAAAGTCGCAGTCGACCTTGGAGTGTGATCGTGTCGTTTTCATAGCGGACCCAGCTTAAAAAAGGGATCTCCCGGTAGGGTTGGAAATCGGAATCGCTCAGGCCTGGAAGTGGCTTGGATGTTTCTGCAAAAGATTCCAACGGGACATCAAACAATTCCAAAAGTGACAAGTGCAACCGACTCAATTGCTGATTCTTTGCATAACGAACATAACGCCCCGTTTTCAATCGGCCGTTGGCTTGGCCAGCTAGGACGAGTGGGATTCGCGTCGCAGTGTGATTGTCACTGTGCCCCATGCCGGAACCGAACAGCACCAAGCAATGTTCGAGGAGGCTGCCCTGTTGATCGCGATAAGATTTCAATCGATTCAACAGTGAATCAAACTTCTCCATGTGCCAAAGCGAAATTTTCAGCAGTGACTCAAGATTGCTGCGGGAGAAATTACGGAAGAAATGAGAAAGGTAGTGGTGTTGTTCACTGATGCCAAGAAAATCAAATACCATCCGGCTGTTGCTGTTGCCGAGCATATAGGTGATGCATCGTGTCGAATCGGTCCATAACGCTAATGCGATCACGTCAAGCATCGACTCGACTTGATCATTAAGGTTGATGGGCGTTGGTGGGCGTTCGATGTTTTTGGCGACCGTAGGGATGAGCGAATTCTTGCTCTGCAGATTCTGCAAGCGCTTTTCCGTTTCACGCACAACGCTCAAATATTGGTCGAGCGTTCGTCGGTCTTCTGCACCAGCTTTTCGCGATAATGACCGAGCATCGTCACCGACGCGATCTAGCACGCTTTTCATCTCACTACGGCGAACTGGGTCACGCAAAGGGCTTCGAAAAAGACGATCGAATACGAACTGCGGATCGCTCTCGCGAGGTATTGGTGCGCCGTCCGGTCCGTAGGAAATATAGCTACAGCCAATCTGATTCGGAAAAAGACCTTCGGTCGTCAATTCCAAGGAACGGTGGGCAGTATCGCCAGCGATTCGATGGGCGATCAATTGATCGACTGATGCCGATTTGGTATTCCGATGGTGGCCACTGAGAAAGCGTCGGGTGGAGTTGGCGTGTGAGGAAAACCCAAAGTCGCCCATGTTGTCCAAAAACAGTAAGTCGGACTTATGATGCGCGAATGGCTTCATCAGTGGGGAGGTGCGGAAATCGAATTCTGAGCCACCGCTGATGTTCCAGCTCGGCGGGTGCACTCCATTGGGTTTGAACAGCGTGACGAACCGCGTTGGCGGTGCTGCAGCGGTTGCACCGCTCGCCGTTTTCTCCATCAGGTTCAGAAATGGCAGTGGTATCAGCGGGCCAGCGGCACCACGCAGGAAAGTTCGACGGTCGATTCGCCAAGTCATGGTCGTTCCTCAATGCTCTGCCAGATGGTCTGTCGAAACGGCAGGCTGTCAACGATCGAGTGAATCAGCGTCCCGAATGTGCCGTCGCCTTGACTGACTTTTTGGACGATCGCATCGACGGTGATGCGGTCTGCGGGTTCGAGTTTACGGCATAGCGCGTAGCAAAGGAAACGTTGGACAACATTCCGCAGAATTCTCTGTTTTTCGGAAGTTACAAGAATTTGTTGTAACTCAGTGAAATTCTGGAATGTCTCGCCGTTGGGCAGTCGTCCGCTGGTGTCCCAGGCACCATCATTCGGTGGTTGATGGTCAGCCTGACTGGCTCGAAGTTTGTGCTTGTTGGACACGTTTTCTGGTGATCCTCGAAACTCACCCACGGAATCGTATTGTTGTAATGCGAAACCAAGCGGGTCAATTTTGTCGTGACAGGCCGCACAGCTGGGGTTTTTGCGATGCACCTCGAATCGCTGTCGGAACGACAAATTCTCGCCGCGTTGATTTGTGGGGATCTGACCGACATTTGCGGGCGGTTCTGGTAAGTCCTGGCCGAGGATTCGTTCCAATACCCAAGTGCCACGCATGATCGGACCCTTATTCATTGCCAGAATCCCAGGCATGGTTAACAAGCCACCTCGTTCCGGTGTCTTTCGTAAAATGATTTTCGTGTTTGGCAAGCATTCCACCTCGATGCCTGTCGGACGTTTGTACTTCGGCAATTGTGATCGATCGAGTGGATAGTACTTGGCGGTGTGGGCATTGATGAAAGCCACGTCTGAATCGATCACCTCAACAATGGGACGATTGTTGGTGAACAGGTAGTGTAGAAAGTCGATCGGTTGGTTGCGCAAAGCCTCGGCAACCGGTGGGTTGTTCGAAACATGTTCAATCTCGTCGAGTGTTAGCCACTCCACACCAAGGTGGACCGCGAGAGATCGCGCCTTTGGTGATTCGAGCATGCGGTCCACCTGCTGGTGCAAGGTGTCGTTTTTTTGCAATTCTTGTTTTTCCGCTAAGCCAAGTAATTCGGCGTCTGGCATGTCCGCCCACAAAAAGTAGCTCAAGCGTTCCGCAAGTTCAAAATCGTCAACGGGCGAGACCCGATCCCTCGGTACATTCATCAATAGGCCGCGGTACAAAAAAGTCGGTGACAGGAGCACAGCCTTTAACTCTGACTGTAGCACGGGCAACAGATCGTCCGTCGCCGCATTCTTGAGTTTTCGAAGCGAGGCTTGAAGATGCTGGTCACTAACGGATCGGCGGCGGGCGCGGACCGCAAACAATCGGATCAATTTTTCGGCTTGATCGCGTGTCAATTCTTCATCGAGCGGGCCAATATAAGATTCAAGTGTTTCGCGATGTGGCGCTGCGAAAAGCCGTTGCAAACCATTGTCAACAAGATATGTGTATTGTTCCCAGGTTGTCGAAGTCAGTGGATTGGCTGAGGTGTCGTTCTTGAATCCACTCGGTCCGGGAGGATCGGTTGGCAGCAGTTTCATCACCAATGATTTCTCGGTGACCGTTTGTTCCGCTTCGCGAATCACAACATCGAGTTCGAGACCCAAGACGGATTCTAGCGTGTTGCGGTATTCATGAGCGGACAATCTGCGCGGGCGGAAGAATCCTGGGTGGGGTGCAATGTCATCGATAAATCGACTTTGGTACCAGCGTCGAATTCGGTCTCGCTCGCTTGCGGTTGGTTGTGGTTCATCGGCAGGAGGCATGATGCCATCGTCGATTAGCTCCAACGCAGATTGCCAAAGATCGAACGCGGCGTCAATTTCCACTGCTGTCTTTACTATACGCAAATTAATATTGCCCTGAATCTCGTCCATCTCTCCATGGCAACGCAGGCAATATCGGTTTAGCAACGGACGGATATCTGCTTCGAAGGTGATGTTTGGGTCTGAGACAATCGCTGGGGTCTTCTGGGCGAGCGCAACCTCGGCGGCGGCGAACCCGATCACCAACAACGATAAACGTACAATTACGACTCGATCTGAAATCTTCAATGTATGGTCCGTCGGACAGAATGAACCCACCACTATTTTAATACTAGCCAATACAGTTTGTGTGACATGGTAGAGGCCGTTTGAACTGACGCGTCAGCAAGCAGATTTTGAAAAATCTTTTGTCAATTGGGTTGCACTCCTCCAGCGGTACGCCCTGTATCAGCGCCGGCAATCTATACTGCTTGCCCGAATGTGATTGTTGTATCCTTGATGTGGAGTTGCTGATGAGAATGGTCAGACGCGTATTTGCGGTTGGTTTTGTCTGCTTGGCCGTTTGTTTTCCGACGATCGCCCTTGGGGATGTTAAGTTGGCATCGATCTTCGGCGACTTTATGGTACTGCAGCGTGAGATGGCGGTGCCAGTTTGGGGATGGGCCGATGCTGGCGAGCAGGTCACCGTCGAGTTCGGGGACCAGTCCGTGCAGACTGCCGCCGATCCGGAAGGTCGATGGAAAGTTTCTCTCGATTCGCTCAAAGCGAATTCGGAAGGCCAATCGCTAAAAGTGACCGGTAAAAACACGATTGAAATAAAGGATGTGCTGGTTGGTGAAGTTTGGATTTGTTCTGGCCAATCCAACATGGAATGGGCCGTCGCCAATTCAATGAATCCGAAAGAAGAGATCGCTGCGGCAAATCATCCAACCATTCGATTATTTAATGTTCAGGGTCACCTTACGTCACCGGTCGCGAAGGACACATGCCCGGGCGAGTGGAAAGTTTGCCAACCGGGGACGGTCAATGGCTTTTCCGCGGTCGGCTATTTCTTTGGTCGACGGCTACAGGGAGAGTTAAACGTTCCTGTCGGTTTGGTGGGATCCAACTGGGGAGGGACACGGATCGAGCCATGGACATCGCCTGGCGGATTTCAAAGTGTTCCTGAACTGAAGTCCATCGCCGATCAGGTTGGTGCGTATCACGAGAAGACAAAAGTGCAGGGTGGTTCTCCATCAGCAATCTATAACGCCATGATTCACCCATTAGCCCCATTTGCGATGCGTGGTGCCATTTGGTACCAGGGTGAATCGAATGGTGGTGAAGGCGAATCGTACTATCACAAAAAGCAGGCACTTGTGAACGGATGGCGAGAGATTTTTCAACCAAAACTCGCTTTCTATTGGGTTCAGCTCGCAAACTTTAAAGCACCGACAGACGATCCAGCAGGTGGCGACGGTTGGGCAAAAATCCGTGAGGCGCAACGTAAAGCACTCAATATAGATCACACTGGTATGGCCGTGATCATCGATATTGGTCAAGCCGGTGATATTCACCCTCGCAATAAGCAGGATGTTGGCAAACGTCTGTCGCAGTGGGCTCTCAATCAAAATTACGGTCGCGAGGATCTCGTTCCCAGTGGTCCGATCTATGAGAGCCACCGCGTAGACGGTAACAGCATCCGTTTGTCATTTGATCATGTTGGCGAAGGGTTGATCGTTGGTTTGAAGCAAGGACTAGAAGCAACTAAAGAAGCCGCCGATGGCAATCTGGCGCAGTTCGCCGTCGCCGGTGCTGATAAAAAATGGCATTGGGCGGACGCTCATATCGACGGCGATGAAGTTGTTGTTTCGTCACCGCAAGTAGCTGAGCCGGTTGCTGTTCGATACGCATACTCGATGAATCCAGAAGGTGCGAATCTGTATAACCGCAATGGATTACCGGCTTCGCCGTTCCGAACTGACGACTGGTAGTCGAACCGACTTGGGTTTCCCTTGCAGCACAGTTTTCGCGAAAACCTGTTGTGTTATCCGCTTGAATTTTCGACGAGCCGCAGCTGATCGTAAGCACGTTCAGCTTGTGAGTTCGTCGAGATTCACTTCGCGATTCGGGTTGGATAACGTTTTACCTTAACATCGTTTGCTTGATTGGGGCCTGTGGAACTGCGTCCCTTGGTAATCACGGTTTCCAGTAAATCTTGCATCTTGGAAAGCTGGATGGGCTTTGCTGCAGCTAGGTTGTTGGATTCACTCAAGTCGGATTTTAAGTCATAAAGCTGCACAGGCTGACTCTGATCTCCGCCGGTGCCCCAGCCGCCCGAGCCGGGTGCTGCAATGTATTTCCAATTGTGATAGCGGATGCTCGGGACACCGCGCATCGAGCAGCTGACGGACGTTTCGCGGATCGGTTGTTGTCCGCCTCGCAGCAGTGGCATCATGCTGAAGCTATCTTCCGCAGCATTCGGAGGAAGCTCAATTTCAGTTAAATCAGCAAGTGTGGCCACGAAGTCAGCTTGATGGACTAACGCATCGCAAGTTGTTGAAGGCTCAACGATTCCAGGCCAATGTACGATCAAGGGGACGCGATGACCGCCTTCCCAAGCATCGGATTTGTACCCTCTCAGTTCGCCACTTGGAAAATGGCCCTGTTCTTCAAGATCACGCACTCCGATGTAAGGAGCGCAGCCATTATCACTCGTGAAGAGAACCATTGTTTGATCAGCGATGCCACTGGTTTCAATCGCGTTTAGAACTTGGCCGACAATGGCATCGGTCTCCATTACGAGGTCAGCGTAAAGATTCAAGCCGCTTTTACCTTTCCATGGTTCATTTACGGCTAGGGGTGTGTGTGGAGTTGTCAGTGGCATGTAGATCAGAAACGGTTTTGATGAGTTTGATGACTCCTTGATAAACGCTGATGTCCGATCGCCCAGCGCGGGAAGTGTCGGTTCCAATGTCCAGTTAGGAAGTGCCGGACCTTGATTGCTTGCTTGGTTATTGCCAAGTCGTTTGGCGGAGAGATACTCCGACGGGATCCCGATTGTTCGATCTCCCTCGATAAAACAATAAGGCGGCCAATTCGGCACATCGACTCCGAAATAGAAATCAAACCCGCGATCGATTGGGCCACCGCTGATCGGTTGTGAAAAGACGCTTCGCCAGACTTTGCGATGAGCATCTGTGGCAATCGCATTCCCGTTCGGGCGCTGCTTGAATAACTCGGATTCATCCGACGGAATTGGCCAATCCCAGCCGAGATGCCATTTGCCGAAGCAGGCAGTTTGATAGCCGGCTTGCTGTGCCAGTGTGCCCACAGTCATTCGATTGGGAGCAATGAGGGGTGCCCCCCACAGCCCAACGATTCCCGCTTGTAAACGCGACCTCCAGTGGTATCGTCCGGTCAAGAGTGTGTAGCGTGATGGCGAGCATACTCCCGAGGAAGAGTGCGCGTCGGTGAATCGCATTCCGGCCTTGGCAAGGTGATCAATATTGGGTGTTGGTATTTTGCCTCGCTCTGGGTTGTAGCACTGCACGTCACCGTAGCCTAGGTCGTCGGCATAAATGATGACAATGTTCGGTCGCGTTGAATCAAAATCCTTGCCGTCCACGGTCTGAGAATATGTCATTAACAAGAGCAAGGGGATGATGCATCGCATAATCATGTCTTTGGTGGCCGCTTCAAGTCGGCAACGGCTTGTCGTTGAAGCGTGGCGTAGTCTCGTGGTTCTATAAACCTAGCCGGTTTCGCTACAGGTTTCACCTCATGATGGTCGATTCACCCGAGAGAAAAGACTCCCAGCTTGGAGATCAAAATCTCTTTCGGATCTGACTATACGCCAGTCACGTGATTGGATGAGTTAAGCGGTTGCTCGCGATTCTGGTTGGCGAGGAGATGCGTATCGTGGAAAGGCCGGTCGTGCCCCTGTCCGGGGTATCCGAATATCCATGTTTTTGGACATCCAGGTTCGTCGGTAGTATCAATTATAGTTTGGCTCACAGACGCACCTAAGTTGCGGGCATGAGTGATTTGTAGTCATGGTCCGAGCGAGCTGAATACTGGTTGCAAAGAGAGAGATAAAGTGAAACGACTGATGGGCTTGTTGGTTGTGCTGGTTTCGGTGGGATCGATTGTGTCCGCTGAAGAAGGGAAGGTGTTCTTGCTGGGAAATTCTTTGACTTGGGATACGGTGCCAGCCAAGCTTGATGGTGATGTGCAGTGGCATGTCGACTGTGGCAAAAGTTTGCCTTACATTGTCGAAAACCCGACTGATCCATGTGTCAGGAGTTCGACGTTGTGGCCGAAAGCGCTCCAAGAAAAACAGTACGACGTGATTTCGATCCAAGTGCATTATGGGTCGACTCTGAAACAAGATGTGGCTTCAATTTTAAAGCTAATTGAGAATCAGCCCAACGCGAGGGTCGTGATTCATACTGGCTGGGCCCGGTCGATTGAGCGGTCGGCGGAGTGGTCCAATGGAAGCGATGCATCCTTTGCCACGATGAAGCATCATCGCGGCTACTTCGACGCGTTGCTGAAAAAATTGCGATCGTCACGACCCGAACGAGAGTTTTCCCGATCCTATGCGATGGATCTGCTCCAAGTTGTTGCGACTGATATTCAATCGGGCGAATCTCGTGTCGAGAACGTGAGTGAGTTGTATCGAGATGCGATCCATATGAATGTGGTCACGGGGCGATACTTGATGCACAACGCGATGCGGGATGCTCTTGGGCAGCAACGGTCAGCGTCGGGTTTTGAAAAACTGGAACCACAAATCAAAAACTATCTGGACAGTGTGCTTGATCGTGGTTTGAAGCAAGAAGAGACATCGTCAGGGAACTGAAAAAGATAGATTCGATAGAATCAGCTATAGCTACATGCATGAATCGTAAGGTTGTTGGGCGCTGCTATTGATCTTTCTGATGGCGTTTCCGAGTACCGTTGCGGGAGCGGATTCGCCACTCGTGATAGTGAAGTTTTGCCGAGAGGCAATGGTAAGCAGGACGATACTGGGACGCGTGTTCCTCTAACCACAAATTGGGCAGGAAGAATCGTAGTGGGAAGTCATTCTGATGTACTTTCCAAAATGAAAGATCAGTCGCCAACACTGGCTGAGATTGGTGGCGTAGAGATGCAAGAGACGGAAAGGGATGGAATCAGTTTTGCGTTTATTTTGCTCGCCGATCAGCTGTTGGTGGAACGCGAGTGGATTTATCTCGATCACTGAGGGTAACGGCATGTCCGCTCAAGGGATCGAAAACTGTACGCGGATGAAGGCTTTGATGACCTACGTTCGTACATTGGTGAGAAGCTGCCGTTGAAATTTGTGGAGCTCTCGCCGCAGGATTCCGACCAGCCTGCGGTGTTGAATCGCGTGTTTGAAGAAATGGCAGTGGGCTGAGGAGCAGACACTTGCTTCTCGGTACTGCTGCGAACTTTGCTTGGCACCTCATCCGGTAGTCAACTTGCGATCGAGATAAACAATTACCGCCTGATGTTCGTGAACTCTTTGACTCGTTCGGTCATTGCGATCTCGGTTGGTAGTCGTTCCATCGAGCTTGCGCCATAGAAGCCATCGACAGATGGTAGTTGTCGCAGGATGAAGATGGCATCTTCGGGCATGGCGATTGGCCCCCCGTGACAGAGAATGATGACGTTTTCACGCACTTCACGGGCAGCATCGGCAATGGCGGCGATTCGCGGCACGCATTCCGTGAGCCTTAGCGCGGTATCAGCTCCAATCGTGCCACTTGTAGTCAAACCCATGTGCGCAACGATGATGTCGGCGCCAGCCTTGGTGAGCTGCTTTGATTGCTCGGCATCGAAGGCATAGGGAGTTGTGAGCATATTCATTGCGTGCGCGGCAGCGATGCAATCGATTTCCAGAGAAAACCCCATGCCCGTTTCTTCAAGATTCGAACGGAAGACTCCGTCGATCAATCCAACGGTTGGGAAGTTCTGGATTCCTGCGAACCCGATCTCCTTGAGTTCGGTAAGAAACGATTCCCGTAACATGAATGGGTCCGTTGCGCAAACGCCCGCTAGCACTGGGGTGCGTTTGACCGCCGTGATCACCTCGTGCGCCATTTCGCGGACGATCGCATTGGCGTTTCCATACGGCATCAATCCCGCTAACGATCCGCGACCCGCCATTCGGTAACGGCCAGAGTTGTAGATCACAATCAAGTCGATCCCGCCCGCTTCTTCACACTTCGCACTGATCCCTGTTCCGGCTCCACCCCCAATGATCGGGATCTTTTGATCAATTTTGTGTCGGAGTCTTTCCAGAATTGCTTCTCGTGTCTGGGTCACTGACTTTTCTCGTCGGGGCTTGGAATGTAGCGAGGTGGAAGATGCTTGATTCTTTACGTCGCGTCGGATTATTGTTCTCCCGCTATCGTCGATCCATTTCTTTTAAAGATCAAGATGACCGTCGATGGTATCGAATTGCTCGATCAGCAGTTTCGAAAACTCGGGAGCATTGATGTGGTGGGGAGAGCGGATGACATGGCGATCCTTGCTTACATTGATTTCCGATTCGAGTGTTTCGAACAACGCTGAATCGGCGTCCGGATCGTAGAAAGCAGCGCCTGGTGCGTCGAGCATCGAAACACCTCCTTCGGGTAAGACGACACGCAGTGGAGCAGAGGAGCGGTTCAATTTCTTAGCGATCCACTTCGCGATAGCCACATTTTCGTCCACCGTTGTTCGCATGAGTGTGATCTGATCATTGTGGACATGTAGATTTCGATTGCGAAATTTGGAGGGTACTGTCTCCAGGCCTCCAAAATTGACCATGTCCACTGCGCCTACACTCAAAACGAGCGGGATCTGCATGTTGACGGTGGCATCGAGCCGACTTGGTCCAGCGGGAAAGAGTCCACCCACAATTTCGTCGGCAACTTCTGTTGTTGTGATGTCGAGGACACCTTGAATCAAGCCACTTCGAACGAGTCCTTCCATTGCGCGACCACCGACGCCTGTGGCATGGAAAACGAAACACTCGAATCCTTTGCGTTCCAGGGACTCGCGTACAGCAGTCACGCAGGGCGTTGTGACACCGAACATCGTCATGCCCAGAGATTTTGTACGGTATTCGGTCGGTAATCGATGTCGGACCATACCAGCCATGGCGTGCGCTGCGTTGGATAGAACTGCTTGCGATACACCATTCAAGCCCGCGATGTCTACCACCGAGTGCATCATGGTGATATCGGTGCAGTCGACGTAAGCTGCGGTATTTCCGCTAGCGACTGTTGAGACCATCAGCTTCGGTAACCCGACAGGCAGCGACCGCATCGCTGCCGTAATGAGTGCTGTGCCACCACTACCCCCGATTCCGATCACACCCGCAATGGCCTCGTTTTCATTCTGCTTGTTCAGGAAGTTGACGAGAGAGCGGCTCATTTCGGAGATTGCTTCGCTGCGTCCAGTGTTCTCCGGAAGAGTGTGTTCACCAAGGACCGTCTCACGTGTCACATTCGGTGCAGTAGTGGGCGGTGTATGGGTCCCGACATCGACTGTTTGAACTTCAATTCCTGCATTCCGAAGGCAGTCCGCTACAAAGATGTTCTCCTCCGCTTTTGTATCCATTGTTGCGATGGCATACACGACTTTTTTTGGGGCGTTGGTCATGGCGATCCAGTGTTCTTGAAGGATTCTACAACGTTTTAGCAGAATCACCCTGAGGCCACGTAACCCGGATCACCAGACCCGGGCGATCGCTCCACCGGGAACTGTAAAACGCCGGGATCGACGCAGATAATTTCGGAAAGAAACGGCGAATAAGAGGTCGGTCGGGAAAAACATGGACATTTGAATCGAGCACTTGCCATTGCTGAATAATCAGAGGTTCCATTTTGGAATTGCAAAGACCGACCCCGAAACAAGAGGAACTTTGGTCATGAAATGGTTTGTAAGCAGTAGTTTAGCGTTCGTGATGACAATTTCACTAACCATCCCGGCTCAAGCCGCCGACATCGTGGAAACTGCTGTAGGTGCTGGAAAATTCAACACGCTTGCTGCCGCACTGAAGGCTGCTGGACTGGTTGAGACACTCCAAGGCAAAGGCCCATTCACGGTCTTCGCCCCTACCGACGAAGCATTTGCGAAGCTTCCTGAAGGCACCATCGCAACGCTTCTTAAGCCCGAAAACAAGGACGCTTTAACCGGGATCCTGACCTATCACGTCGTCGGCGGAAAGGTCCTCGCAAAAGATGTCGTCGGCCTGAGTGGTGCAACTACCGTGAACGGTCAGCGAGTTGACATCAAAGTGGACGGTTCAACGGTGATGGTTGATGGGGCCAAAGTTGTGGCAACCGACATCGAGTGCGACAATGGCGTGATCCACGTCATCGATTCGGTGATCTTGCCAGCCGATAAGTCGATCGTTGCGACCGCTAGCGGAGCTGGAAGCTTTGGTACTCTATTGGCCGCCGCAAAGGCTGCTGGTTTGGCTGGAGTCCTGGATAAAGATGGCCCATTGACCGTGTTTGCACCGACCGATGAAGCATTCGGCAAGTTGCCTGCGGGTACGGTCGAGGCGTTGCTGAAGCCAGAGAATCTCGACAAGCTCGCGAGCATTCTCAAGTATCACGTTGTTGCCGGCCGGGTTTACTCGGACCAAGCAGTCAAGGCGAAATCGGCAAAGACGTTGGAAGGATCGGCGATCCAGATCCGTGTCACTGACGCCGGAGCGATGATTAACGATTCGAAGCTGATCACGACTGACCTGGATGCTTCGAATGGTGTCATCCACGTTATTGACGCCGTACTGTTGCCACCTGCGAAGCAAGCTAGCGCTCGAGATGTTTTGTACGGAGCCGTTTCAGAGGGTGTGGTGATGTTCAACGCCGGTCACCACGCCGCTTGTGCCGACCTGTATCAGCAAACCTTACAAGGCCTGATGTCGACCGACATGGACGTGTCGATGAAGCTGCATATGCACAGCGTCTTGACGTCGGCTAAAAACATGCAGTGTCCGACCGAGCGTGCCTGGGCTTTGCGACGCGGCATCGATCAAATGTTTGTTTCACTGCCACGCTAGCTATCTCTACGTCACCTGATCATTCGACCCGAGTCGTTTGGAGAGTGTAATTAAAAAAAAAAAAAACAATCGAGTAAGTCGACGGGGTTTTTTTTTGTGTGGTCCGAACAGCATGT
>JAYZAR010000294.1:0-27222 GCA_036339635.1 Planctomycetota bacterium
CAATCGCCATGCCCCCCACCGCATCGGGCAAAGTTCCCGATGACTGCATGGCCTCGAGCATTCCCGCGGCGATCAGGTTGGCCCCCTGCGGATGCAGGGTCAGGTTGCGGCAATCGAGGTAGTAAGAAGCTTTCTTTCCACTCGCTAGAGTGAACTCGCCGACTTGCAATGATTCGTCTCGCAGTAATTCAATCAGGGCATCGCGATCGTAAGACATGATGGGATCTCGTCGAATGAAGGTCGTGGGGACTCGAGGAGAGGATTGCAGGCGAAGTCAGGAAAACCCCTCGTTTGCAGTGAGATCTGCTTGGAGTTTTCATAGTCGCTGACGACTGAAGTGACCGACAGTTGAATTACAGGTCACCAACGGCCCCGTTCGTGGCCATTGGCGAGCTTATTCTCAACTTCGCATGAAAGCGTTGCCTCTCTCGATGACCGACAGTTTTACCGACGAATCGTAACAGATGAACCCTGGGTTAAAATCCCGTACACGTCGTCTGCGAAATCACCTGCCAAGCTGATGCAACCCTTGTCGGTTGGGCTGGTTGTGCTGGGACTGCCGTGGATACAGATTTGGCCGCCCAGGTCGAGCCACACTTTTCCGTAAGGGTTATCGCGACTGCCGGCCGGAATCGGTGTCCCTGCAGCGTTGTAGTAGGTGTGATCGAGTTGTTTGTCTTGCACCGTAAACGTTCCCGGGCTTGGCACTGGATCATTCCCAACACCGATTGGAAAGCGACCGGCGTACAAGTCACCCAGAAAGAGCGTGAGTTCTTTTTGCGTCAAATTAACTTCGGCACGAAACGGTCCCCGTACCACCTTTAATTCAGTGCCAGGCAAAATTGTGACCGGATCTGAAATCTGATTGATATTGGCAAGTAATTGCCATGGGACTTCGTACTTCGCGGCGACCGACGCCAACGTCTCGCTTTGCCCGATTCGGTAGGGTTGTTCCAGCAGGTGACGTTTGGAATAGATGACTTCTCTCGCTAGGGGATCCAGTCGTGCCAGCAGCGCGCTGCGTTCTTCGCCGCTGATGGTAGGTGAGTTGTAAAACAGGCTGAGCGTTGACAAGGCTTGTTCAAGGCGATCTTCTCGGAACTGCGTGTCCGCGGTGATGATCGCGTTAGAAAGTCCGGAGCCCATCTGGATTCCCTCCGCTGAAGGAATCGCCTGTGCAGGTGGCTGAGATCCATTCGTGCCAGGATCGACGCTGGTTGTGCCACTCGCTAAGGCGAACTCTGATGTGAAGCCTGAATCCAAGCTCGCTTGGCTTGGATCGGGAAGCTCGAGTGTATTTGCGGTGACCGGATAATTGGGGGACAGTTCCTCAAGTGATCCGCTTTGGGCGGCGATTTCGGTTGCACCGGGGGCGGCAGCAAAATCGCTTGGCTGAGAGATGGGCTGGGAAATCGGCTGCGAGTTTGCCAGATCAACGCTACCCAATTCGACTCCCACATTGGGCCTGAATTCAGGGGTTGGTGGGGCTGATCCGCTTGGTGTAAGGTCGGAAAACGATGCGGTGACAGGAGGGGCTGCCATTCCGCTCGCGCCGCCCTCAGATCCCAATGCACCATTAGCTGTACCCGCATTTGCAGAAAGACTACCTTCGGCCGGCAACCCAGTGGTGGTGTTCAGATTGCCGCCAGAAACGGTTCCTGGTGAGGTAGCGGGATTGCCAAGGCTCATCTCACCGAGCGAAGCAGGTAAGCCGACATCAATTGCCAGGGATTCTTCTTCACTCGCGGCCAGCATGTCTTCGACGTCGGCGGGCAGCGGTTCGTTAGGGGTGATGAGTGAGACGTAAGCACCGTACATCACCGTCATAAGTAGCACGACGATGGCAGCGGTCTTTAGCGTTTGCACGGCTGTCCTCCTTGACAACAGATCGCGTCCATTAAACGGCTGACGCACTTGGAATTGCTATCAAATAAACCAAGCCAGTTTTTGCTCGGCGCTGGCTGAGGATACTCGAAAGCCGATTGGGGCGACTAGGGCAATTCGAGTTGTTTGTCGGCAAGATCGCTTGACGGTAGACGTCCAGCAGAATGCTTTTCAGATTCGCACGCTGGTCAACCTCTTGGTGAGAATAAGCCGCAGTGTTGTTCCCACAGCCGAGTTGCGTCGTTCCCGAGGCAAGCAGATTGATCCCGGGTTCGAGCCGGCGGCAGCTCGAGAGTGCTTCCGGGGCCCAGCAGTGCAGATGACGAGACGCGGAAGTGGGCAGATGAGCGTTTCACTTGCCGACCGTCGCCAGGCAATGCCGCAAGCTCCCCGCTCCTAAACGCCGCTCCTAAACGCCGCTCCTAAACGCCGCTCAGAGATGCTATTTGATTCGTACTCGACACAGGTAGCTGTCGGCGGTGATGTAGAGGGTCTTCTGTTCTGAGTCGAAACTACAGTTGCTGGTTCGCCCGCCGGTAACGAATCGGCCCAGCAATTTGCCTTCTGAGTTCATCACATAGATGCCACCAGGACCGCTGCCAAAAATCGTCCCATCCTTTGCGACGGCCAGTCCATCGGGTAGGCCGGGGTATTCATTCATGTATTTCTTGGCATTGAAAATGACAGTTCCTTTACCGAGGGTATTGTCTTCTTTGACCGGGAAGGACATCCAGATTGGGTTGTCGGGATCACTTTGAGCGACGACAAGCGTTTTTTCATCTGGCAGCAAGCCAATTCCATTTGGCCGGGCGAGTTGCTTGGTCAGGAGAGTCAGCTTGCCGCTGGGGTCAAGTCGGTAGACGCCACAGAAATCGAGTTCTCGACGCGGGTCGGCAGCCCGTTCGGGCAATCCGTAAGGTGGGTCAGTAAAGAAAATGCTGCCATCGGAATGGAA
Organism: Planctomycetota bacterium; assembly: GCA_036339635.1. GTDB lineage: Bacteria > Planctomycetota > Planctomycetia > Pirellulales > Pirellulaceae > Rubripirellula. The sequence continues at coordinate 2,840 of JAYZAR010000294.1, forward strand.
GACCAGATCGTTGGGGCTGTTTAGGCGTCGTCCTTGGTAATTGTCAACCAAGGTTCGCTTGCCGCCGCCTCGCGTCAAAACGCTGACTCGTCGATCACCATGTTCGCAGGCGGTTAGTCGACCTTGTGAATCGAGTGCTAGGCCATTTGTGCCAGGCTCTAGGCCGTAATAGCTGACTCCGGTGTAACCACTCGGTCGCATGAACAAATCGATCCCACGCGTTTCGGACCAGCGGTAGATACTGTTGCGAGGGATGTCGGAGAACAACAAATGGCCACCAGCATCATCCTCGACCCAAAGCGGGCCTTCGGTCCAAGTGAATCCACCGGCCAGGACTTCGATTTTCGTCTCTTCCGTCACGAACTTGTCCAACGCCGAGTCCAATCGTTCGATCCGTCCCAAGGTGGATGGCGTCTGCGCCAAAAGGTAGGTAGGGAGTAGAGAGACAAGGTTCAGACAAAATAGGATTGGCAGGTAGAGCAGAAAACGCATGGCAAGCTTGTTCGTGAGCGTGGAAGGCGGACGGGGACTCGAGAGGCAAAATTGTAATTAGTTCTGGCATGCCCTGTGCAAAGTAGCCCAAGCAAAGTTCACAGGTCTCCCCAGGAATCGTGACCCGGAAATCAAAACTAGCGAGGTTGCTTGCCTCGTCAGCGCGTTTTCTTAGCTGGCGGTAGGGTAAAAACACATCGCGTTCGGCCAACCTAGGTGGCCAAGGTGCTTGTGGAGAGGGGAGCGTCCGATTCGCCCATTACTATGGTTCGGCTTGCCCAACGCACTCGGCTCGGTCGCACGTTTCCGATCGCATTTTTTCCGCTTGTACTTTATTTTGCCGCCGCCTGTTCTTCGGCGATGGCCTGGGATCGCAGCATGGATGCGACGAGTGCGGTCCAGCCGGTTTGATGGCTGGCGCCCAATCCGCGACCCGTATCGGCGTGAAAGTACTCATAAAACAGGACTAAGTCCTGCCATGCCGGATCATCCCGATAGGGATCGACGCTTCCGTGGGCGGGGCGTGCGCCGTCATTGTCGACTTCGAAAATTGAAATCAGGCGTCGCTCCAATTCGAGCGCTACTTCCATAAGTGTCATTTGATTGCCGCTTCCGGTCGGGCATTCAACTTGGAAGTGCTTGCCGTAGTAACTGTGATAATGTTTGAGCGATTGAATGAGCAGATAATTCATCGGGAACCAGATTGGGCCGCGCCAGTTGCTGTTCCCGCCGAACATTCCACTATCGCTTTCCCCTGGAACGTATTGAACTTCGTGGTGTTGACCACCAAATTCGAATTTCAGTGGTTGGTCTCGGTGCGCAGCTGACATACTGCGGATACCGAATGGTGACAGGAATTCCGCTTCGTCCAGCATGACCGCCAACAGCTTGCGAAAGCGTGATTCGGATGGGATCGCTAGCAGTCGCATGTTGTGGGAATCCGAGTCAGGATCCTCGTATTCCATATAGGTCATGTGCTGACTCAGGTCGTCGCGATTATCGAGGAACCATTGCATCCGCCGTTTGAAGCCGGGCAGCTTTTCGATGATGCGATCTTCCAACATGACGCCAGTGGTCAGTGGTAGCAATCCCACCAAAGAGCGGACGCGGATCGGCCGGGAGTCACCATTGACGTACAAGTGGTCGTAATAAAAGCCATCCGTTTCATCCCATAAGCCGCTGCCATCCAGGGAGTTCATCGCCTCGGCGATTGCAACGTAGTGTTCAAAGAATTTGCTGGCCATGTCGCCATAGGCGGGGTGGTCTTCGGCCAATTCCAATGCTATTCGCAGCATGGTTCCGCAATAAAAGGCCATCCAGGAGGTGCCATCGGCTTGCTCCAAATGGCCTTCTGGTAGTGGTTTACTGCGGTCAAAGACCCCAATATTATCCAGTCCCAAAAAACCGCCCGTGAAGATGTTGTTTCCGCGAGGGTCTTTGCGATTGACCCACCAAGTGAAGTTAATCAATAGCTTTTGAAAGGCACGCGCCAGGAAGACTTTGTCACGTTGCTGCGGTGGTCCGCTTGCTTTGTAAACCTGCCAAACACCCCACGCATGCACTGGTGGATTCACGTCACTGAGGTGCCATTCGTACGCCGGGATTTGGCCATTGGGATGCATGTACCATTCACGAAGGAACAGGATCATCTGTTCTTTCGCGAAATGGGTATCTAGGTTGGCCATCGGGACCATATGAAACGCCAAATCCCAAGCGGCGTACCAAGGGTATTCCCATTTGTCCGGCATCGAGATTACATCGCGATTGAACAAGTGTCGCCACTCGGCGTTGCGTCCTTGTTTTCTCGTTTCAGTGATTGGCGTGCCGTTGGGGTCACCATCGAGCCAGGTGTTGACCGAGTAGTGATAGAACTGCTTGGTCCAGAGCAATCCGGCATAAGCTTGCCGCATAATATTGCGGCGATCCGGAGAGAGCGTGTTGGGAATCCTTTCCTCGTAAAACTCGTCGGCTTCAACAATCCGATCGGCAAAACACTGATCAAATTCGTCGCCGAAAGCAGCCTCGGCGAATTTTGCTGCTTCGCCACCCGACGTTTTCGTTACGATCGGTTCATCAACATGCGACAAGCGAAGGCGGATCTGCCGCGTCTCCCCGGCCGGAATCATCATCAATCCGTAGCAGGCACATTTGGTACCACGCTCAGCCGGATTCACTGCATGGCTGTCACCCAACACGACGTAGTTGTTGATGCCATCTTTGAAAAAATCAGACTCACTGGGGAGTCCTGGGTGGCGATCGGTGTTGGTTTCATTGTCGGTGAACAGCCAAGTCCAACCGTCTTCGGTTGATGGGCCATCGCAGGCCAACCAGAATTGGTCAAGGGTTTCATGGAACGTTTGTACGATACCGTCCTTTAATCGCATCGATGGCCGCGTCGTGCAACCTTCATCCGTGCACTGCCAGGTCCAGGTGTTTCGGAAATACAATTGGGGAAGCAGGTGTAGGACCGCCTTTTGCGGACCACGATTGGTCACGGTCAAACGAATCAACAAATCGTTGGGCGACGACTTCGCGTACTCGGCTACGACATCGAAGTAACGGTTGTCATCGAATGCCGACGTATCGGTAATTTCAAACTCGGGTTCGGTACGGTCTCGGGCTTGACTGACATCGACGAGTTCCTCGTAGGGGTAGCGACTCTGCGGGTATTTGTAGATCCCCTTCAGATAGCTGTGAGTTGGTGTGCTATCGACATAGTAATAGCACTCTTTCACATCTTCGCCATGATTGCCCTCTGGTCCGGTAACGCCGAAGAGCCGCTCTTTTAAGATCGGGTCGCGGCCATTCCACAAGCCAACCGAGAAGCAGAGTCGACATTCTCGGTCACAGACGCCAAGCAAACCGTCTTCGCCCCAACGGTACGCGCGGCTCCTCGCTTGATCATGAGAGAAGTATCCCCAAGTGGCATCGCCACCTTCACTGTAATCTTCGCGAACCGTTCCCCACTGTCGCTCGGAGAGATACGGTCCCCAACGCTGCCAGTTTTTCTCGCGTTTTTCACTTTGCAGCAAGCGTTGATCTTCGACGGTCATGATGACAGAGCCAGTGGTTGAAGGACATTGCGGAGCATTGAGACAACATTGCATCATTGCATCGCAACGAATGCATCATAGTGAGTCGGTTACAGCGAAGGAGACCGTGATCGATGCGGATCGGCCTCTAGCATATTTGTCAGCGATCGGTCTTGTATCGGATCCGCCCGCTCGGCCCCGAAGGGCTCTACTTAGCCCCGCGAAGCTCTACTTGGCCCCGCGAAGCTCTACTTAGCTTCGTCCAGCACTTCGACCGCTGCAAACGATTTACCTTCGAGCATTGCCAAGCTGGCACCACCACCGGTACTGACATGGCTGACTTGATCGCTGAATCCGAGCTGGTCGACCGCGGCAGCGCTATCACCACCACCGATGATGCTGGTCCCGTCACTGTCGGCTACGGCTTGGGCAACGGCTTTGGTGCCCCCATCCATCGGTGGTTTTTCGAACACGCCCATGGGACCGTTCCAGACGATGGTCTTGGCGTCTCGGACGATCGCCGCATATTTCTCTGCGGTTGCAGGGCCGATGTCCATTCCTTCCCAACCGTCTGCAATTTCCCCAGCCGCGACGACTTGCTTGTTGCATCCGGCAATGTTCCCAAAATCGTCACCGCAATGCGTGTCGACTGGGAGGTGTAGTTTTTCACCTCCCTTGGCCATCAATTCTTTTGCGAGGTCGACCTTATCTGCTTCGACCAAACTGTCGCCGACTTTGCCACCCACGGCGAGCGAGAAGGTGTAGGCCATGGCGCCGCCGATCAGTACGGCGTCGCAAACGTCAAGTAGATTATTGATCACATTGATTTTGTCGCTGACTTTTGCTCCACCAAGGATCGCCACGAATGGTCGCTGCGGGCTGCTGATCGCGTCACTGAGGTATTCAATCTCTTTGGCGACCAGATGACCGACGACACGCGGCTTACCGGTCATCGCTTTGGGGACGGCGACCATGGAGGCATCGTTGCGATGGCAAGTTCCAAAGGCATTGTTGCAATAGGCGTCAGCCATGGCAGCTAATTTGCCAGCGAATTCTTCGCAACCCTTCTTTTCTCCTGAATTGAAGCGGAGGTTTTCCAGGACCAGTACTTGGCCGTCTTGTAGTCCGGCAGCTTTCCCTTGAGCATCCTCATCGACAGTGTCGGACGCCGTCAGTACTGGTTGTCCCAATAATTCACCAAGTCTAGCGGCAGCCGGAGCGAGGCTAAATTTCGCTTCGAAACCATTACCTCCGGGGCGTCCCAGGTGGCTCATCAAAATGAGCCGACCTCCACGATCGATCACGCTTTTGATGCTCGTTAAGGCCATTCGGATGCGGCGATCGTCGGTAATGCCCTGAGATTCGTCCAGCGGGACGTTGAAGTCGACCCGCATGAGGACTGCTTTGCCAGCAACATCAATTTGATCGATCGTTTTCTTTGCCATTTCGTCTAAAGCCTTCGCTGCGGGAGGAATTGCTCGCACTGATTACTCGGCGATTATTTGACAAACCTACCAGGGTGTCGAGTATGCGTCAGCAGAACAGTCCTGGGATGGCTTGAATTCCTCAACTTTACTGCCCTTAAGAGCCGAGAGAATCACAATGAGTTGTGCCATGTTCGGGTTCTTTATCCGGACGAGGAGCAGCTCAAGAAGTGCCAGGCACGACACACTGGGGGACATCGGTGGCGGGGGGATCAATCCGAATCCGAATCTTATGGTGCTCTTTGTGCGCGCTGACCGCGGTCGCGGCGTTCTGGGGTGCACCTGCCGCTGCCGAGGAGGCGGGTGGAATGTTCCGCCCCGTCAATTTCTCGGCGTCGTCTCGGCAACGCAAGGAAATAATCGATGCATTGCCGTTAAATCGCCTGACGCAGCAAGCCCAGCAGCGGATTGTACGGGTCGCCAAGTCGCCGACGCTCTACCGAAGATTGCCCACACAGGCGATCGACTGCGACCGAGATATGTTCCTCTTTTTAACCCGCAATCCTGAAGTCCTAGTGGGGATTTGGGATCTAATGGGCATTACCAGTGTGCAGACGCGTCGGACCGGGCCCTACAACCTGGAGGCGACCGATGGCGCCGGGACTCATTGCAACGTCGAATTGATCTACGGCGATCCCAGCCTTCACATCTATCTAGCGGAGGGATATTACGAGGGTAAGTTGGCGCCGCGACCGATTCACGGCAAGGGACTGTTCGTCATGCGAAGTAACTACGCTCCGTCTCAAAGTGGTACAACCGTCACCGGAGTTCTCGATTGCTTCGTCCAGATTGAAAGCTTAGGAATCGATTTGGTGGCGAGAACTCTCAGCGGGGTGATCGGCCGCTCCGCTGATAACAATTTTTCCGAAACTGCACGATTCATTTCGCAGGTTTCGCAGGCTTCTGCACAGAATCCAGCGACGATGATTGACGTCGCGAAACGGATGCCGCAAGTCTCGCAGGCTTCTCGTAACCAATTTGAGCAATTGGTTCGCAAGATCGCGCGCTCTGAGCGGGCCGCTTCTATCCGGTCAGACTAACCCTCGGGTTGTTTCGAGAAATCGGCGCTCGAGCCGTTCGTGATCCATCCATGCCCTGCGGCGCCCGGTGACTCTGCGGTTCCTGAAGCTCTGCCGTGCTGCGGCAATCGGTCTATTTAGAAGCTTAGCTATCGCCATCTGGATTCGCTGATGGTGTTTCGAAGTGCCTTGGTATGCTCTGGGGTCGTGCCACAGCAACTACCCACGATTGTCGCGCCGGCTTCAATCCATCGGCTAGCAAGTTTGGCGTAGGTTTTCGCGCCGGGTTCCGGAGAGGCGGTCCAGCCGATTTGATCGTCAGCGGAGCCGGCATTGGCGTACGCACCAATTGGTACTCCAAGTGCAGCGTCGGACAGCGCTACAATGAACCTCAATGTGTCAATCGCGGGTGTGCAGTTAACTAGGATTGCGGCAGCACCCAGATCGACAGCTTGTTTTGCAGTGATCGCCATCTGCTCGGGGGACATCAATGTCGCGTCCGGTCCAGCTGTCAGGGCTAACCATGTTTCCAGCTTGGTAAGACGTGCCGCCGTGACAGCGGCAAGCGCTTCGTCGGGATTGGGGAATGTTTCGCAAAGCAGTAAATCAACACCAGCTTCTGCAAGCTGTTCCGCGAATGCCAGGTGCTCTGGTAACGCTTCAATGCCGGGGGATTGATCAGGCCGGTAGCAATCCTCCAGGGGCGCGATGCTGCCGGCAACCTGGTGATTTGCCGGCACACTTCGGCGCGTCAATTCGATTGCACGCTGCGTCATGATCTGCCAACGATTACCAACCGTACGTTGCTTAGTCCGAAACGTGTTGGCGGTGTGAACGGTCGCTCCAGCGTCCGCGTAATCGGCATGGATCGCCTCAATGACTTCGGGGGCCGATTCAATCGAGGTCGCACTCCAGCTTGGCAATTGTGTCACGACACCACGACGATTCAATTCTGTGCCCAGTGGGCCATCAAGTAGCGTGATCATGCTGTTTCCAAAGGAGGTTGCGATGCCAGTCGGACTCGACGTATTTGACTGTTAACGAAGCTCACCCTGGATTCTGATCAACCTGCTTCACCAAATTGGTCCAAGGCTACTTGCTTGGCCCCTTTGAGATCGTATTTTCCAGTTCCCAGTAAAGGGATTTCAGCGACTTCGATGAAGCTGTCACGGGATGGTATGAAGAGATTCGGAAGTCCTACCTCTTGCAGTGATTTCAAGATTTCAGGGATGTCTTTTCCCGTTGGCAAGTGCAGCACCACCAACCGCTCACCCTTCTTGATGTCGGGAACTGCAGTCACGCATACGCGAACCGATTCGTCCTCGTCCCCCTCCGCGAAAAGTTTTGCCAGCTCTTCTTCGATGCGAACGTGTGGGACCATCTCCCCACCGATCTTCGAGAATCGACTTTGACGACCAGTGATGTGGATAAAACCTTGCGCGTCAACGTGTGCGATGTCGCCGGTGACATACCAACCATCTTGGATTGCTTGGGAAGTGAGTTCCGCTTGGTTGGCGTAACCAGACATGACATTCGGTCCGGTGATCAACAGCATCCCGTCTTCACCAGCAGCCAATTCTTGGTCGTCCTCGGTTGAAACCACACGGGCCGCGACACCAGGCAAAGGACGTCCCACAGATCCTTCGTTGCGGTCAGCTTGAAAGACTGCTGGGGAACGCGAGGGAGGGATGTTGACGGACACGAGCGGGCTGAGTTCTGTCGTTCCGTACCCTTCCACCGGACGCACTCCAAATTTCTTTTCGAATGATTCGAATAAATCGGCGGGCATCTTCTCGGCGCCCACGACGACAACATCCAATTTCGCGAATTGTTCCGGTTTGATTCGTCGAAGGTATCCACGCAAAAACGTTGGCGTCGCAAGCAAGACCGTCGCTTGGTACTTCTCGGCCAACTTACCGACTTGTCGAGCGTCCAGTGGATTGAAGTGATAAACGCCGCGCGGCCCCAATGCCATCACAGCCCACATGGTGACGGAGTAACCAAAGGAGTGAAAGAATGGCAAAATACCCAAGACCGTGTCGTGATCATCCAGTTGAACAGCAAGGTCAATGGCATCTACGTTGTGGCTGATATTGGCATTGCTCAGCAGAACTCCTTTGGGCATTCCGGTCGATCCACTCGTGAAGATCACCGTCAGTAAATCATCGCCTTGGATTTGGTTGAGCCCTAAAATCCGATCGAGTACCACCGCGGGTATGAGCAAGGCTTGGATCGCTGCTAACAACTTGTCCCATTTGGTGACTTTCTCTCGTAATTCGTCCAGCACTACGATTTCGGCATCGAGCTGGAAATCCATCTTGCTGAGAAATTTTTCGCTCGTCAGCACATGTTTGATCCCTACATCTTGGATGCAATGATTCAACACTTCACTACTGACGGTGTAATTCAAGTTGGCCGAGATACGGCGATCGAATGCCAACGCCATGTTCACGATCACGCCGCCTGCACTCGGCGGCAGCAAGACTCCCACGAACTGTTCGTCTTGTTCCAATACCTCGCGTTTGAGCACTCGGCGTAGTGCCAGGACTCGCATAAGCATTTGGCGGCCGGTGACCTCCTGGCCCAGCGAATCAGCGGCCTGTATTTTTCCACCACGCCGCCGCCACGTACGGATGACTCGTTTCGCTAGGACGGGATAGCGGGCCCTCTGATCGACCGCCGCATCTGCCCCGAGTTTTTGAACGGTGCTCCGAGCGATTTCCAGGGTCGTCGTCGTGGGGAGGGGTTTGCCGATGTGAAGCGTCAATTTGCGACGCGGCAAACTTGGGATTTTCAAGAAGAATTTGCCGCCGGAAAAACTGAACAGGCTACCCCACATCCCGTCTAACCACATTGGCACGATCTGGCCGTCAGTTCCCTTGAGGACGTTGCGGAGTCCTGGTTTAAAGGCTTGCAGTTGACCATTGCGAGTGATCGCACCCTCGGGAAACAATCCGATGACCTCTCCAGCCTGAACGCCTTCTCGAGCCGTCTTGAGGGCGCGGCCAATCGACTTCGGATTGGCGAACATCAAGATCGTGTCGAAGGCCCGAGCGAGGTAACGTGTGAACGCGTTTCCAAAGTTCCCGCCATCGACAATGAAGCGGACATTCCGCGGCAGCATCCAGAGGATGAGAATGCCGTCGATGTATGAAATATGGTTGCAAATGACCACGCATCCGCCCGTCTTGGGCAAGTTTTCTAAACCTTTGACCTCGGGTCGATACAGGATCGCAAGCAAGACGCGAAATGGTACACGGACAAAAATTCGAGGCCAACGGTACCCGACCACGATCAACAGGAACACCACAAACAAGGTGATCACTAGACCGATTTGAAATCCATTCATCTGTCCGCACCTTTAAAAACGGCGAAGTAATGTCCGATAGAGTAACGAATTGAGAAGACGCAGGTGAGGGGAAGTAAGCAATTCACAGGTCACGTAGATGCCTGTTGGGCGGTGTGCCTCGTTGTGTGAGTTGTCGTGAAATGGGTCGCTTTGCCTGCTGCTGCTCCGTCTCTTCCTTGGCTAGGCGATTTGCCGAAATGTCGAAGTTTTCGGTGTTGACCTTAGACCACAACCGCCACGGAGTGTTCGGTTGAATCTGCCGCTGGCATTATTCCGCTGATTCGTTGCGATGGAATGCCGATTATTGCCTCCGTATCGCGATGATTGGTCCGCCTATTTGGCGAACAATTCCGACAAATCTTCGAACGCTTTGAACTCCAAGGCGTTGCCGGACGGATCGAGGAAGAACATGGTGGCTTGTTCGCCCGGTTGGCCTTCGAAGCGTATGTATGGCTCGATCAAAAAATCGACGTTCGCTTCGATCAAGCGGTCTCGGAGCTGTTTCCAGTTACTCATTGCCAGCACGACTCCGAAATGAGGTACAGGTACATCATGTCCGTCCACCGGATTTGAGCAGGCTTGTGCGGTCGCATCGGGCGAATAATGAGCAACGATTTGATGTCCGAACAAATCAAAGTCGACCCAGGTTTCGCTGCTTCGTCCTTCCCGCAGTCCTAACACACCACCGTAGAAGTTCCTGGCCTCGGTGACGTCGTGGACAGGAAAGGCAAGATGGAACGGTCGGATCGACATGTTGTGTGGAGTCCTATTTTTTATTGGCCAATGCAGACTAAATATTCTTGCCGTTGATCGCCATGCCCCTCCGCGACGCGGGTGTAGATTCGATCACCGACAATAGCGGGCGTTGCGAAAACACTACCCTTCAGTTGGTTCTCACCAACTTGTTCAAAGCCTTTGGGGGTCGCTCGGAAAAGAAATGTTTTTCCAGCCTCGTTGGTCGCGTAAATCAAATCATTCACCAAAACGGGGGAACTGCTAAATGTCCCGCCCAATCTCGCTTTCCACATCTCTTTCCCGTCGCTTGTTCGGTAACAGATCGCAATTCCCGCATCGAGGGTAGCATACAGATAAGCCCCGCGAACCAGCATCGAGGGTACGTAGTTGCGAGAGTTGTTTTCCCATTCCACTTTGCCGCTGCCATCAGCTGCGACCGCCGCAATGTGATTCTTCGGGTAGCCGCCGCAAGTGAAGATCCGCTCGCCGTCGGTAACCGCTGTTGCCACGCATTCGGTTGTCGCGCCCTCGACTTCCCAAAATGTTTCGCCATTGACTGGGTTCAAGCTTGTCACCAAGTCACACCCTCCAACGATCAATTGGTCACGACCGGCAGCTTGCAGGATCACGGGAGAATGGTAGTTCGGTTTTTGTGGTCGTTGATGACTCCAGGCAATCTTACCGGTCTGGCGGTCCAGTCCCGCGACAACACCGCCCAGTTTGTTGTCCGCGGATACAATTACAAGGTCTCCGTAGATCGTTGGGGACGAACCATAGCCTTGATGGATGATATAGTCACACAAACGCTGTTGCCAAAGAATCGCACCCGATAAATCGAGTGCGGTTGCCCAAGCTGCATTGTCGTTGACAAAGGTGATGAAGAGTCGTTTGCCGGCGGGGGCCAAGGTCGAGGAAGCCATTGTGGCTTTTTCGTTCAAGCCTTTTTTGCTGTTGTTCGCGAACCCGCCCTCGTGAACCACCGTGCTCCAAAGCTGGTCACCCGATTTTCCGTCAAAGCAAAGAATCAACTGGGTTTGCGTTTGATCGTTGGCCGTCGCCAAATAGACCTTGTCTCGGAGAATCGTCGGGGAGCCATGCCCGAGTCCAGGCACAGGCGTCCGCCAGCGAATGTTATCGGTCGCGTTCCAGTGTTGTGGCGGACGGGCTGAAGTATCGGCATGGCCGTTCCGTTGTGGGCCACGCCAGAAAGGCCAATCTGTCGCTTCAAAGGTTGAGTCTTCGGCGGAAATGTGGGGCGTCAATCCATGGCTCGTCAACACACACGTGAGCACAAAGATGAGCAGCAGGCTGGGAAAGGAACGCATGTCAGAGTTTTTTGTTCGCGTTGGCCGGACTGCGAGGTGCTGGCGTGGCTTGTCCGGAAGGGTCAAAGTCCTAGAGATTGGAATCGCGTGGATCTAGCTGGCAGTCGCTATTTGATCATGCCCCCAGATGTTAACCTGTTCAGAAACTGCTTTCACCTAGCCACCGTGTTTGATGATGTTCTGGTCGGCGTCCGTCCCTTTCAAAATTGGAGTAAAAGCAACCTTGGTACTTTCTGAGCTGTCTGAACTTGCTGATCGATTGCGGCGAATTGCGTTAAAACTAGTCGATCAGCGGGCTGCTGAAGTCTTGGTTGCTCCCCAGCGACCGTCGTCCGGGCCTTGGTACGGGGGCGGCAACATGGTTTGCGACGGGGAGGGTACGCTCTGGTTGATTGGCCGCTTCCGGAATCAAGGTGATTCGCGGACTGGGTTAGGGGCAGGCGAACGAGGACTGGAACTGGCATTGTTTCGCTCCGAGGATCAGGGACGCACTTTTGAGAAGTACGAGTCGTGGAGCAAGGCTGATTTGAATGTCGGCGACCGTGCCGTTTTATCGATCGAGGGCAGCGCGATACGCCTGGCACCGAATGGGATTGAACTCTACGTGTCGTCTGAGAAATCCGGAGTTCACTATCCTCTCGAGTTGACCGGTTTTCTGAAGCCCGGCACAGGAGTTTGGACAATTGACCGAATTGCCGCACCCTCATTTGATGGATTGAAGGGTGGGAACATTGAAACGGTACTGCAAACGCAGGATCCGCGATTCATCCACACGAAAGATCCGTTTCTAGGAAGCCATTTGGGTTCCGAGTGCTTGATGTTTTGCACCCACCCTTATTGTTGGACGAGTTCCAACACTGCCTTTGTCACATTGGAGGACGACTCGATTCAAGGGTCGCAGGTCGAATTCGATTTCTTTTCGCGCGGAGCAACATGGGATGTTGCAATTACACGTGGAACAGCGGTCGCGCCGATTCCCTCGGTTGGGGTTTTGGAAAACCGTGATGTGAAGTTGATGTTCTATGACGGTGGAGAGTGTGTCCGGAACCTCGATGAACATTCCGAGGCAGTCAAACGCCCGCGCGGATACTCCTGCGAAGAACTCGGAGGTGCCGCTTTTTACGAGGATGACGACCTGTTCCAGTTAAAACGCATCTCCCAAGTTGAGCCGCTTTTGGTAAGCCCATATGGAACGGGATGCAGTCGTTATGTCGATGTCTGCGTTACCGAAGAACAGTATCTGGTCACATGGCAACAGGCTCGCGCCGATGGGTCTCAACCGTTGGTGATCAATCGCGTCGCGAAGCAAGAGATCGAATCTCTGTTGTGTTAATTCGTTGCCACTCCAAGTGAACGCGAGTGCATTTGCGTGTACCACGCAAGATTTTCTGTTTATGTTTTCATCTGCTTGCTAGGCAGGTGGATCAAGGGTTGCGTCCTTGGTGGCGATAGGGATTAAAAAGCAGGTAATTCAAGTGTCGATACAGGTCACTGTTGGCTAGTAGTTGGGCATGCTTGCCCTCACCTGCGAGTCTTGGTCCATTCAGTAAAACAACGCGATTCGCGTAACGCAGTGTTTCCAGACGCCGCGGCAGGGTGATGACCAATGTGCCTACGCTGACGAGTTTTCGCAGCACCTTCAAGCAAGGGTCTTCGGCTAGATGTTCAGCAGGTGGCGGTGGTTCTAACGCGACCAAAATCGGCGGTCTGTGCAAGAGCGCGCGGGCGGTCGCAATCGCGTAAGTCGATTCCACGTCCAGGATAGAATCTCCGGTCGTTAGCATTGTGTTCATTCCCTCAGGCAACCGCTGCAGTCGATCGTAGACGCCAACGGCAGTCACTGCCTCAACGATTTCACTGTTTGTAATGGTGTCGTCGTTGCCTCGGAGGTTGTCGTAAACCGTTCCGTCCCAGATCGGTCCATCCGGTTCAATCCACATCACGTTGCGAGCCAAGGCTTGCGGGTGAATGTCACGGAGGGAAACGCCGTCGATGGTCACACGCCCTTCTGCAGGTATGCCGAAACCCATTAACAGTTCGGCCAAACCCCTAGTTGACACGGTTTCTGTACCGAGGAGAGCTACCAGGGTTCCTGGGGTGAATTTCAAACTGAGGTGACTGAGGATAGGTTGGCCTGTCGATTCGGTAAGCGTGACCCCTGCAATTTCCACGTTCTCTTGGAGTCCGCTCAGCCCGACGCGTTGCTCGCTTGGCGCTATTTCGCTGCTCCGTTTGAGATAGTGATAGACGGAATCAGATGCTTCGCCACTGATGCGGAGGTGCGAAGCCAGTGCCAGCAGTCGACCCGCTGCGACAATCGCGGCCCCAAGTGATAGGCCGAGTACCAAAGCCGATGGAAGACTGAGCGAATGATTCGCTTCGAATAGGTTGACACCCAAACCAAGTATTAAAACCGCGACAGCGGCCGAGATCGCCAAAAAGAGAATCGGCCAGATTTTTGCTGATCGAGCGTCTCGCTCTCCAATGCGTCGGTAAAGCAGTTCCAATTCGTTTCCAAATGTGCGGTCGGCCAATCCAGGCGATTGGAGTCTGGCTAACAGCGGTGCTTGTCCAACGAGCTCCGCCATCCGGTTTTGCATGCGGGGGACTTCCCACTGGTTCAATTCTGTTTGGTCGTCTTTGCGAAATCGACGAAAGAGTTGCCAAAGTAAAATGCTGCTGACGATCGCTAGCAATGCCAGCCACGGATTGACTAACAGAGCCACCATCAGGCATCCCGCCAGGGTAATTAGACTGCGAGGGATGACGCGGTACCAAAGAGAGAGTCCGGCTTGCAGCGAAGGTAATTGCTCACCGATCAATTGTTGAGCCCGCACGTGCTGGGTGGCCGCCCCTTCGAGTTCAGCTGATCTCAAGCTTTGGCTGAGAACTCGCGTGTGAAGTGCTTTTACGATTCTTGCGGCCCGTGTGTCGGCGGAACGCCGTTGTAGCCAAATCGTCAACGAGAATATGGCCGCAATAGCCACTGACAGGCCGACCAGCTCGGTAAGTTGAGCCAATGCAGCTTGCGCGGCAAACGCTGGCGGAGTTGGCACCGACAGGTGGGTTCCCAGCTTCGTGCTTGGGCCACTCAGTCCGCCCTCATTCAGTAGCACTGCGATCAGGCCGGTCATGATCACCAGCATAGGGATTAGGATGCCGGCGGTGAGCGACCAGGCACATGTAAAGAAACCGCCGGCAGATTCCGCTTCCTGTCGCGGCTGCGCTAGCGTGCTGTAGCGAATCAATGTTGTCGGCTCCCGTGCGGAGGAGTGGGTGAACAGACCTTTGGTATTGATTGTTGACGCCACATCCATCCATGAATTTGCTGCAGCACTCCGCCGCCAGCCGATACGAGTCAGGCGAGGTCTCTGTCCTCGAACAGCAGCATCGCGAGCATCCACACCGCGATTGCGAAACACAGCAGGTAGTTGAACGCGCCAGCTAAGTAAATAAATGGAATTGGATTGCCAGCGTCGACGGCCGCCTGAACGTTGAACACATTCAAGTTCGGAACCACCACGGCGATGAGATTCCCGACAAAACCAACAAGTTCATTATTTCCTTGCGTTGACGCGACCAAAGGTGAGGTGAGGTTGCCGATCACGTAAACCACAAAACAAGTTACAAAATTGGCAAGCAGCGGCAGACGCGTTGCCAAAGCAACCGCCACCGCACCAATCGCCATCGTTTCCATAAAGTACAACGCCAAGACGGGGAGCGTCGTCATGATTTCCTCATGACCCATTTGCCAAGTTGTCACGGCGCGGGTTGTCTCGCGGGCGTCATAAATCGGCTTGTAGCTAATGACAACCGTTAAGATCGCACCCAGGATGATAAACAATACCAACACAGACAGCATGATGCCGGCGTACTTCCCAAGAATGAAGGAACGGCGGCTGACTGGCTTACTCAGCACGGTCAAAGCGGTTCGGCCTTCAATCTCTTCACTCACGCTGGTTCCCGCACTCCAGACCGCTTGCAACATCCCGAGCACCATGATCAGCGTGACACCGCTATCTTTTAGCAGGCGAATGTCGTCACCAAGCGTATTGAAAGGATAGATCCCGAATAGCAGCACTCCGAACATCCCCAATGCTAAAAGCAATAGGTAGAGCGGTTGCGCCATCTCGTTCTTTGCCGTCGACAACGCTAACGCCCACACGCGTGGAGCGGCTTGGCGAAAGGCTATCAAACCAGTGATCGTCAGGAAGAACACAATCGCAATCGCGACGATCGAGGAAGCCTCGGGGATCTTTGGGATGTACGTGAAGGTGAAGACAACCTTTGCTGGATCGATCTCGCGATTCTGGATGTGAAGTCGAGTCGAATCGCCTGGGATCGGTGGTGTGTCGCGATTCTCGTATCGGTAAGACACTGACTCGCCCGCATTCACGCGGAAAGGTGAACGGGAAAACTTTGAAGTGTCCGCTGAATCGGCCAGTAAAATCGTCCGGTCACTCTCAATCGTAAGCGATGCCGCATTCCGTAGGTTGTAAACGATGTTAGCGGGAACGAATGGAGATGCATCCGCGTCGATGTCGGTCGGCATCGCGTCGATTTCTACGGTTTCCTGCACCGTTCCATCACCGATTAATTGGACCTGCGAAATCGATTCCAGAAAAATATTCGTGTCGGACACAAGGGGTGTGCAACCCAGGCCGATCAACGCAAATAAACCTGCCACTCCGAGCAGGTAGGGGATCACTCCCTCTGTGACCATCTGAGTCCATTCGCTTCGTGTCCGGTGCCAAACGCCATAGACAGCCCCAAATCCGAGAAGCAGGCCGATGCAGAGCAATGGTAGATACAGCGAATTGGCAAACTCGTCCGCTTGCGGCACATAGAGGATGCAAAGCCCGACGCCTAAGGCAGCGCCCAGTACGAGCGAAGCGATCGTCCCACGACGCGGTGAGTCGGCCAGTGTTCCAAGCCCTGGGATGTAGGAGAGGATGGATAACGAACCGAAGATGACCAAGCAAGCGACTGCACCGAGAGTTAAACCCACAGCGATTAGCCAAATCGGCGTCACCCAGGCCGGCAACCACTGCATCATCTGCCCAAGGAGCAAACTCGATTCGGTCATCTGGATCCAAGCCGGATTGATGAAGTCAAATGCACCATCGGTCGGTCCGTTCAACATTGCGGAGGGCCAGGAAATCATCGAGGGTATCTCAAGGGAAGGTGCGGGTAGAACGATAGGGCTGTTACGCAGAACATGGACAAAAGGTTTGCGAATTGACGGCGTTCAGGCTCAGGAAGAGCCCGCGGAAGATCATAAAGCCATCAATTCAGCGAGTTTTCGCCCATGTCGATTCACAAAATCTCACCAATTCATGGTCGTTTGTCCCGAGTTTCAGCCCACACGTTCGTCGCTGTCCCCCGGCGAACTGTCTCCAGGCGAAATTTGATCACCGTCCCCACGGAATCCCCCCACTGAATTCCGTTTAGTCAAAAAACTGCCCAGCTTGGACGTCTAACTTGCCTCCAGGTCTCTGGTTTCCCCAAGCCAAAGTTTTACCTGTCCCCATTGTCTGCCCCAGCCACCTGTCCCCATTGTGTGTCCCCTCCTGTCCCCGAAGTTTGTACCTGTCCCCAAGCTCTGGTTTTCAACTTCGCTTCCGCCTGATTGCTGGGAAATCTTGCCTTCCAGGTTCCAGGCGATGGATTTCAGTTTTGCCTCAGGCGGCCAAACCGAGAGGTTCAGGTCGAGAGCGTTTCGAGGCTCGCGCGAACCTGGGCCGGGATTCGGGTCTTTTGCAGACCGCTGTCGCCGTGATCTCGTTTGAGGTGGCAGCAGACCGCAGTGAGTTCACCCTCGGCGATTAGTTCGCCGTCCCTCTCGAAACGAAACTGGTAGGTGACGCTGCTGTTTCCAAGCTTTCTGACGCTGATCAGGATGTCGAGCACATCTTCGAATCGAGCTGCCGCCTTGTATTGGCAACTCGCTGCGACGCGTGGCCATGTAACCGACTCGGGCATCTCATGTGCACCTTGGCGGGGCATGACTGAGATGCCGAGTGATCTCAGCATCTCATGTTCTGCCGCCTCCATCATCGGGAAGAAGGCAGAGAAGTGGGTAATTCCAGCCGCGTCGGTGTCTCGAAACTCGACGCGGCATTGGGTTCGGAACACCATCGTGTAAAGAGTTTATTCGCCGACGTACGGCAACAACGCCATGAACCGGGCTCGCTTAACAGCCGCGCTGACGGCGTGTTGGCTAGCCGCGGTGCAACCACTTTTGCGGCGACCGACAATTCGGCCTTGGCGGTTGATCATCTTCTTCAGCAATTCGACATCCTTGTAATCGACATACATCGGACGTGGCCGTTGGCCATCAACGAAAATCGGGTCTTTTTTACGGGTCCGTGATCGGACACGCGAACGTTTGCGGGCACGACTACGCGTGCTCATCGGACGTGGAGGCATGAATTTCTCTTTACAGGCGAACGGTCTTACGGTCGATTCACCGGAATCGACTCGCCAATCGGGAACGCAGGAGTATGCCGACAGAGGCGAAAATTCGCAAGGCCTTTGCAGAAAACTGACAAATTCTTTGGGCGGATTTTCTGGGTTCTGACCGACGATTACCGGCATCGGCTCGCGGCGTTTACCAAATGCAAGTTGGCAAAGCATCCCTCAGCCAACAGATTTCCAGGTTTGGCCCGGTTTTTGCCCTTCCAAATCCGTTGCACCTTTGCCATATTCCCTAAACATTAAAAGAGGAATAGACCGGTTTGACACCGACTGCCTCAGAGCTCTCAGCCTAATCCATGTCCAGACCTCCCGGATCATTGGTGGGTGAATCGTGTCAGACCGGAGTATGTCGTTTGCGTACGGCCCTCGCCGTGATCTTGAAGTTCCACCGGTCGGGTTATCAAACTTGCCCTGGCGCGGATTACGGTCGGAGAAGGTCACGCAAACGAAATTGGTGCGACGATGCCGTTTAATCACGCTGGCACTCGTCGCTAATTTACGGTACCTAAGACTGCCATTTTAAAAATCCGGCTCCCCCGCTACGGGGTCACGTCCACACTGAGCGTCGCCACCCTGCCGGCCGAATCGCCCTTGTTAGGTAAGAGTTATGAAACTGGAGAATGTTCGAAACATTGGAATCAGCGCCCACATCGATTCGGGGAAAACAACCCTGAGTGAACGGGTGCTCTTCTACACCGGCCGAATCCACAAGATTGAAGAAGTCCGTGGAGATGGTGACGGGGCTACCATGGATCACATGGAGCTCGAGCGTGAACGTGGGATCACGATCACCAGTGCGGCAACGACGGTTGAATACAACGACCACAAAATCAACCTGATTGATACGCCCGGCCACGTCGACTTCACGGTTGAGGTGGAACGCTCGCTTCGAGTGCTCGATGGGGCGGTGTTGGTGCTATGCAGCGTCGGTGGTGTCCAAAGCCAATCGATCACCGTCGACCGACAAATGAAACGGTACAACGTTCCGCGGATTGCATTCATCAACAAGATGGACCGTACCGGAGCGAATCCTTACCGAGTCGTCGAGCAACTTCGAGATAAGCTGCACGCTGAAGCCTTTCTCATGCAGATTCCGATTGGTGCCGAAGATAATTTCCAAGGCGTCGTCGATCTGATCGAGATGGTCTCGCTGACTCATGCGGGCGCCGAAGGCGAGCAGGTTGTCGAAGGCCCGATTCCGGCTGATTTGCAAGACGAAGCCGAAGCAAAACGCGGTGAGATGCTCGAAGCTCTGTCGATGTACAGCGACGAGATGATGGAGTTGCTGTTGAGCGAAGAAGAAGTTCCAAAAGAACTGATTTATAAAGTCACACGGGATGCAGTGCTCGGCGGGGCGACCCCGGTCTACATGGGAACTGCTTTCAAAAACAAAGGGGTTCAGCCAATGCTGGATGCCGTCCTGCGTTATCTGCCCAGTCCGCTCGATCGTGACCTTCGTGGGATTGACCCCAAGGATGAAGAAAAGCGAATCGACCTGAAGCCCGATCCGGATGCTCCTTATGTTGGCATG
Organism: Planctomycetota bacterium; assembly: GCA_036339635.1. GTDB lineage: Bacteria > Planctomycetota > Planctomycetia > Pirellulales > Pirellulaceae > Rubripirellula. The sequence continues at coordinate 22,284 of JAYZAR010000294.1, forward strand.
GCATTCAAAATTGTTGATGATCCGTTCGGTCAACTGACCTTCATGCGGATCTATCAGGGAACAATCAACAAGGGTGAGAATTATGTGAATCAAAGAACGGGTCGTAAGGAACGCTTCAGTCGAATCGTTCGTATGCACAGTGACAAACGGGAAGAAGTCGAATCGGCTTCTGCAGGCGATATCGTTGCTGTCATGGGAATTGACTCCGCCAGCGGTGATACATACGCCGGTTCGCGCGACTTCTGCACGCTTGAGTCAATGTTTGTACCCGACCCTGTTATCAAAATCGCTGTTTCTCCAAAGAGCCGCAGTGATGGTGACAAGATGGGTAAAGCGTTGCAGCGATTCCGTAAAGAGGATCCAACATTCCGTGTCTTCACCGATGATGAGACGAATGAAATTCTGATTAGCGGAATGGGCGAGTTGCACCTCGAGGTATACATTGAGCGAATTCGCCGTGAGTACGGCGTTGAAATCGAAGTCGGTGCTCCGAAGGTGAGCTACCGAGAAAGCCCGACCAAAGCAATCGATTTCGATTACAAGCACAAGAAACAGTCAGGTGGTTCTGGGCAGTTCGCTCACATCAAGGGTTCGCTTAGCCCAATCGAATCGGACAGCGAAGACAGCTTCGAGTTTGAAGAGCATATCGTCGGTGGTCGAATTCCGAAGCAATACATCCCAGCGATCGAAAAAGGTTTCCGCGATTCGCTCGGCAAGGGGCCTGTTGCTGAGTACCCAGTGGTGGGAACACGAATCGATTTGAATGATGGTAGCTTTCACGAAGTTGACTCCTCGGAAAAAGCCTTTTACACCTGTGCTCAAGGCTGTTTCCGCGAATACTTTAAGAAAGCAGCACCGAAGTTGCTCGAGCCGATTATGAATGTCGAAATCGAGTGCCCCGAAGATTTCCAGGGGACGGTCGTTGGTGACGTGATTCGTCGTCGAGGCATCATGACCAGCAATGATATCGTCGAAGGCGTCAGTGTTATCAAGGCCGAAGTGCCGTTGGCCGAAACGTTTGGGTACGCCACTGACTTGCGGTCGCTGACCCAAGGGCAGGGAACCTTCACGATGGAATTGGCCGTCTACCGGCAAACGCCTACCAACATCCAAGAAGAGATTGTTGAAGAGAAGAAGAAGCAGCAACTGGTTGCCGCCAAGTAAACCGATTGGCTGTCATTCAATGTGTTTCAATTGCGAGCCCCGCTGAGGCCCAACGGCTTTCGCGGGGCTCGCTTTATCAAGGCTCCGGGATGACCCGCCTGCGGATTCATACGACGGTGAAATCTGGCTCATTCTCGCCGGGGCCCGCTACTGGCCGAGCTAAATGCCACGAAGTTTCGTCCCGTTATCGTCGCGAGTGTGGTGCGGCGGATGCGTTGGTTGATCGGTAATATGGTCAGCTCGTTACAGCTTTGGTACCGGCACCGGATTCGATACCGTTCGGTAAGGCAAACGGTAATCGGGATTCAGGTCGACCCCGTAGCCGCGGCGCAATTCCCACCGCGCGCGGGCTGCCCAAGGAGATCCGGGGTGATCAATTTGGATCTGTTCGAACATCGAAGTTGCTCGTTCGATGTAGGGTTTGGCATCTTCGGTCAGCGTCCGCTTGACCGTGCCGATGTCCCAGTTCACCAGCATCCGGTTTCCACGGGTCGGTTCGGCCGACTTCGGATTTGCGATAAAGGCATCCAACGCGACACCGTACTCATAGATCCTCGCCTGGTAGGCGATTAGTTGAGCCAGGATAATGTCGTAATTCGCGTGCCAACGCGGATCGGCTTCTTGTTCGCGGAGCAAGCTTCCATTGACCAAGGTGCGTTCCGCTTCCGCCATGTATCGAAGATGTAATTTTGCTTTTTCTTGTTCTTGTCGTGCCTGTTTGATGAATTCTTGAGGATTGATTGAAAAAGCCATTCTCATCTCGATCGCTTTTTGATTGCCAGATCGGTAAGGATTCAGATCCTGAATCACTTGCCAGATAAGCGATCTTAGCGGGAACTCATCGCGGTCAGCGAGAACTTCGACGCGGGCACGCAGGTCTGGTCGATAAGGTCGCAATGCTTCAGTCGCATAGCTTTCCTTTTGCCGACCGACGACTTCTTCTTCAATGCTGGGCAGCATAAAAAAGATACCATTGGTTTCCCGTGCCATGCGAGTTTGTTCGTAGGGGCCGAAGCCGCTGCTGAAGGCATCGTATCGTCGGCGAAACCCATTGGTTTGCAATTGCTCGGGAAAAGCAGTCTCAGGACCGCGGTCCATCGGTAACCGGTGGACACGGTTGGTTTGAGGGTGTTGCCAACGAAAGAAAGCGAAGGGGTAGCCAAAGACCGACTCGCGTCCGATCACGTAGATTCGGCAATTCGCTGCTTTTGCGACCGCGATCGCTTGCTCGAGAAACGCATCATTGTTGGAGCGATTGCCGCTTTCGTCGGTGACTAGGATCAAAGCCATTTGCCGGCCGCGACGAGCGAGGTCGCGATAGGTGGTGATGGTGGTTCCCACTGCCGAACACATCATCTCTTGGCCAGTTGCGTCGACTGGAATCGAATCAATTGCTTCTCTGATGCGGTCCAAGTCGTTGGTCGGTTTATGTCCTGTATGGTCTGCAAAGCTGCTGCCGTAACTGGTCACAGCAGTCAATAACGCATCGTTTTTGACGCGTCCCGAAAGTCCCAATTGATCGTAGACCGTTTCGAAGCGATCGCGAATCTCTTGCTGATCGTCTTTCATGCTGTTGGATTGGTCAAAGCACCAAACCGCCATCACGGGACCACGGTCAAGCATCCACAAAAGTTCTTGTGCGAGGCGATCGAGCGCCTGTTGGTAGGATCCGACGATATCGCGAGCTTCACCTTTTACCTCGCCATCAGGGACTGCTTCGATCAAGGCGACAGCGTCAGGAATTCCGATTGCTGGAGCCGAGATTTGGATTGCAGAAGTGTCAGCTTTTGCCAGTAGCGAAGGGTCTAGTTGCAAGGTGTTTGCCGAAGCGGCAGCCGTCATCGGTGCCGGGGCCGAATTGACAAGGGCAACATTATCCAGCACCACGTTGATCTCAGGCTGCAATGTCACTTCCACCGGTGGGTCCTCTTCCTTTTCAGGAGGAGGGATCACCATGATCCGCGCCATTTCAGGTCGCGATGCATCAAACGTGATCATCGCCAACAGCAAAATCAGCACCGTGTGCACTAACATCGACACGGCCGGTGGAATCCAGCGGTGTGGCGTTGGAACTGACTCGGCCACGGCATCGGTTTCAACAATCGCCATCGATTAATCGGGCCTCTTGGAAAGTAAAATCTGCGCCCCTACATATTGTAGCCCGAAAGCGTGACCAGGAATCCAGGCCGCGAATCATAATGAAACACTGGGGATTCGTCTTGAAACAGGGAGGATCTTGTTTTAGGCCCTGTGTTGGAGGCCTGTGTTGGAGGCCTGTGTTGGAGGCCTGTGTTGGAGCGCTGTTGTTGGAGCCCTGTGTTGGAGCCCTGTGTTGGAACGCTGTGTTGGAGCCCTGTATTGCCGCGGGGCGTGCCTGCAAGTGCTGGAGATTATTTGCCGATGAGTGTCGCGATTTCACCCGCCAGTCGGTTCACTGTCCCTTTGCCGTCGGGGTGTAAGCGATTGCTCAGAAAAACAAAGACACGTTGTTTATCCGGATCAATCCAGAGCACAGTGCCCGTAAACCCGCCATGCCCAAAGGCTTTGTCCGAAAAGGACTTTCCGCGATTGCTTGAATAGGGTGATTGGTGATCCCAGCCATAGGTACGCGTCCCGCGCGGAACCTTTCTCGGTTTTGTCATCAGCTCGAATGTTTCTGTTTGCAAGATCTGTACGCCTTGCAAGCTGCCGCGACCAAGCATCATTTGCCCGAATCGCACCAGGTCGTCGGCTGTTGAAAACAATCCGGCATGTCCAGCAACGCCATCCAGTAAGTGGGCTCGCGGGTCGTGGACTTCACCGCGGATCCACTCGCCATCGCGTTGCTCAGTGGGGGCGGTTTGCTGTTTCCGCTCAGCACTAGGGCGATAGCCGGTTTGACCCATTTCTAGTGGCTGAAAGATTTGTTCAGCAGCAAATTGATTCAACGGCTTCCCGCTCACCCGTTCGACCAACTTGCCAAGCACCAGAAAGCCGACATCGGTGTAAGAGAACTTCTCGCGTCGCGGGGCAATCGGTTTTAGGTCCCAAATGTTCTGCCAGGCTTTGTCGATTCCATTCTGGTAGTCGCGGAGTGAGTTATCGGGGATCAATCCACCGACGTGCAGCAGCAAGTCGGCCACTGTGATTTCTGATTTGCCTGCGTCGCCGAATTCTGGCAGGTAGTTCTGGACTGGCTGGTCGACGTCGACTTTCTTTTGTTGAACGAGAATCATGACTGACGTCGCTGTCGCGACCGGTTTGGTGATGGATGCCATGTCGAATACTGTCTCCACCGTCATCGGTTCACGCGTCGGTTCGATTTGGCGGTCGCCGAACGCATGGCGGTAAAGCACCTTTTCCTGATCTGCCACGACGACGACGGCCCCCGGCATTTCTCCGGCTTTGATGCCAGCTTCAACGATTGTTTCAATTTTTGACCAGTCAGGTTCGGCTCCCCAGCCGAGGGAGGAAACCAACAGAGAACCGATTACCAAAACTAAGCGATACATCAGAGTTGACCTTCGTCGATGGGGAATACTTTGCGAGGAAACCAAGCTTCGTCTTTCCACTTGAGGATTGCCCGCAGTTGTCCGTCACAGGTGACGGCAGCCGCTTCTTGGTTGGAAGTTCCTTGATCTGGCAAGGGAGAACCGTCGATGCACAAACCATGCCCCAGCCGGCGACATTGATCTGGATCGACTTTGAGCTGATGCAGGTGTGCAATACTTGGGGCACAGGGAGACAACATGATTGAAAGATCGTCTTCACGCAATCGTTCCAGCGAAATCGAGTT
>JAYZAR010000295.1:0-5977 GCA_036339635.1 Planctomycetota bacterium
AACGGTTTCGACGCCGATGGACGGTTGCCCTTCGGCGTCTTAGTTCATGATTCCACCGATGTTCCGTTGAAGTGGACCCGAATATTCCGGTTTCGGGATTGAGCCGGTTACTGGTCGCCGATGTATTTCAGCTGGATTTCAGTGTTTATCAACGTCTTTTTAAGCTCTTCAACCGCTTCAGCCGTGATGGCTGTCCGCGTGACGATCAGCTCCTCTAGGCTGGTCAGTGGCATCAGCGCTGGCAACCCCGCATCGGTGATTTGGGTCGACCCAAGATGCAAGAACGTCAATTTCTTCATTCCGCTGAGCGTCGCCATGCCGGCATCGGTGAGACGAGAATTATCGAGATTCAAGGATTCAAGATTGGTCAGAGTTTTCAGCGGCTCGATTCCCTGATCTGTGATATTTAATCGCCACAGATTCAGCTTCTTCAAACCGGTTAACTCCCCGATCGGCGGCATCGAGTCATCCAAGATCTGCGCGCACTCACTCAAATCGAGTTCTTCAAGCCCCTGCAACTTGGCAAGCTCTGCAGTCCCGGTTCCATCAATTTGATTTTGAGCCAAACGCAATTTCTTTAGTTTAGGAAAAGCGGCCATCAGTGTGATCGCTTCATTCCCGATCGTCGTTTGCTTCATGTACAGCTCTTGCAGATTGACGAGTGGTTCGAGCTGTGCCAGCCCTTCTTCGCTAACCCACAGCATGTCGAGAGCGAGCACTTTCAGGTTTGTCAATTTGGCGACGTGCTGCATCCCGTCATCGGTGACACCACAGTCACCTGTTTCACCAGAAAGCCGAAGTGCTTTGAGCTTAGAGAGTGGTGTCAGGGAGGCCAATCCATCGTCGGTGACGGGACAGTTTCGTAAATCCAAATCCTCCAGCGATAACAGCTCACCGATCGTCTTCAGCCCTTCGTCGCCGATGGGTGTATTGGCTAACCGGAGCGCCCGCAGGCGGGGTAAGCCGCCGAGTGGTTCAAGCGCGGATTCGTCGATCTGCAGATCACGGTAGTCGACATCGATAATGTTGTCGCCGTTTCGCCGAATCTTCTCGGTTATCGCTTCAACAGCTGCAACCGCATCAGGATCATCGGCCGGCACCGCCGCAGCAGGCGAGGGGGGAGCGACTTCGTTGCTAGCAGGATCGCCTGAATCATTCGAGCTGCGATCGCAGCCTGCCATCAACAGGATAGTTATGCCCAGCAGGCAACTTTTTTGAAACGCCTTCATCTAATTCCCTGAGTGAATTCGTTGGGATACAAAAAAATGCGCGGAAAGTAAATGAGACGCTTACGATTTGCGTCTTCGAATCTTTACGCGCAACTCAAAGTTCGATTCGTTTTGGTTGGAGCTAAGCCTGTTGTTCGACTTCCCAACCTTTGCGGTAGGTTTTGCGGATCAGATCGTTGGCTTTGTCCGAGTTTGTCACGCGCAGATTTCCGGCATCCCAATCGATCTTTTGTCCGCTTCGATAGGCTACGTTCCCCAGCAGCACGGTTTCAGTTAATGCACCGGAGTAATTGAAGTTGCAAGTTGTGTCGGATCCATCCTTGCAAGCTTTGATCCATTCAGCGTGGTGGCCGATTGAATCAGGGATCGATTTGGCGGGTGGTTCGTACTTCGCATACTTGTCACGTGGGAACAAGCGATATTTGTTGTAATCAGCAAACATGTGCCCTTCGGTACCGACAAACATCACACCGCTTCCTGGCACGGTTTCACCAGCGACTTTGCGAGGTGTCATGTTGCCATCGTACCAGGTCAAATCAAGCGCCGGCATCTTACCCCGAGCAGGGAATTTGTAGTGGACCTTCAATCCCAATGGGCAGGTTTCAGGGTGAACTTCAGGGCCTTCAGCCTCGCATGAAATCGGATGCCGCAGGTCGAGTGCCCAGAACGGCAAGTCCATGTAATGGCATCCCATATCGCCGAGGGTTCCTTGGCCAAAGTCCCACCAGCGACGCCATTGTGCCGGGTGATAACGACCGGCCGCATAGGGTCGGTAAGGCGCGGGCCCGAGCCAGAGATCCCAATTCAGATTGGCTGGCGGCTCTTGCGTTTCCGTGGGACGCTCGCCACCACCCCAGCCCTTGCCGACCCAAACATGCACTTCTTGCACGTCGCCAATCGCTCCGGAGCGAATGATTTCGACCACGCGTCGATAGTTGTTCCCTGCGTGAATCTGCGTTCCCATCTGCGTGGCAATACCCTTTGCCTTGGCTGCTTCCGCGACAATCCGAGCTTCCTGCACCGTATGGGTCAATGGTTTTTCGCAGTAGCAATGCAAGCCAGCACGAATTCCACGAATGGCAGCTGGCGCATGATTGTGATCGGACACGGCAACTACGATCGCATCGGCATCATCTTCGGTGGCGATCATTTCGCGGTAATCGGCATAAGTCCGCGCCGACTTGTGAGCGGCAGCCGCCCGCGACAAATAATTGCTGTCGACATCGCACAAGCCAATGATGTTTTCTCCGTTGACCCCAGCAACGTTGGCCGCTGCGCGGTTGGCTGTTCCAACACACAGAATACGGAGTTTCTCGTTGGGGGAGTTAGATTCTTGAGCAGCTACCTCACTCCAGACGCCGGCGGTGACAGCCAGCGCACCCGAGGTTTTCAGGAAATCGCGACGTGTTTTGGAAGTCATGAGAATTAATTTGCAAGGAGGGAGAAAATGACTCGGTGCATCATAACATGTCCGCTTGAGCAAGGTGCAACGAATCGGGAGGCCAGAAGTTGTAATTCAGTCGGTTAATTTTCACACGAACAGAGCAATGGTATCGCTGACCCTCGACCCAACATCTGCCCGTCTGCCCCCCTGAATTCCGCGATAACTGAGTATACGGGCCGGGCGCCGAATTTGATCAAACGAATGGCCGGCACGGCTCTGCCGCCAATGCAGGCCTGCGACCAATGTCGGAGTGGCGGGCGCGTCTTACCTGAATAGGCGGGAACCGCTTGCAGCCCACAATCCAATCACCGCTTGTGGCCGTGACACCAACCGGTTCTCGCAACATCCCCTCAAACGGTCCCGCCCTCTACGCGGTGATAGCTTTTGAAGTGGTATCGCCGTCAAAACTTGACGATTTGCAAAACCCAGACGATTTGCAAAGTTGACGATTTGCTCCGCCGCACCAGCAAGCAGCTACTCGTAACGAAGCGCTTCGATCGGATCGAGGCGACTTGCTTTGCGGGCAGGATAAAAACCGAAGAAGATTCCGACCGCAGCGGAAAACCCAATTGCGGTTGCCGCAGCCGGAAACGACACGACCACTGGCCAGTCGGTCCCTGGTGACCAAGCGTTGATCAATTTAATCACCCCGACCGATCCGCCAATGCCAAGCAGCAATCCGATTGTCCCTCCCATCACCGAAAGCACGACTGCCTCGATAAGGAATTGCCGTAAAATGTCACGACCACGGGCGCCGACCGCCATCCTAACGCCAATTTCCCGCGTCCGTTCGGTAACTGAAACCAACATGATGTTCATAATCCCCACGCCACCGACACCTAAACTGATGGCAGCAATCGATGCGAGCATGGCAGTCATCGATCCTGTGATAACACCCAAAACATTCGCGATCTCGGTCGTACTTTGAACTTCGAAGTCAGCTGGTCGTCCCGGAGCAATGTCGTGACGCTCACGCAGCAGTTGGCGGATCTCTGTCGTTGCCATGGGAGTCAATTCAGGAGTGCGAGCTGAGGCCATGATCGCATTCACGCTCTTGAACTGATTGCCAAAAATTCGTTTCTGGACGGCGGTGTAGGGAACCAACAGCACATCGTCCTGGTCCTCCCCAACCATGTTCGCCCCTTTGGCTTCGAGCACGCCAATCACCCGAAACGGTGTATTGCCAATGCGAATCTTCTCACCGATCGGGTCAATGGTTTGAAACAGCTTGGCGACGAGAGTTTGCCCGATCACGCAAACCTTCTCGGCCGATCGAATTTCGCGTTCCCCGAAGAATCCACCTCGGCGCAGTTCCCAACTGCGAACGGTGAGATAACTTGGCGCGACACCTAGCGATTCTTTGGGCTGCCAATTGACACCACCGTAAACCACTTGCGAGCCAAACCCGACCAACCCGCTGCTAGCCGCCACAGAAGGACATTCGCGACGCAGCGCCTCAGCGTCTTCCGCAGTCAGCGTGACCGAGCGATTGCTTTGCACACCACGGCGTTCGCGCATTTTCGGAAAGACGATGATTACATTTGTGCCCAGTCCCTCAAGTTCACCGCGAACCAAGCCGGTAGCGCTCTGTCCGATCGATACCATCGCCATCACAGCTGCGATGCCGATCACCACACCGAGTGTGGTCAACGCCGCACGCATCCGATTCTTCGCAAGCGAACGCAAGGCAATTCGAATCGTATTCCAGAGATTCATAATTTTGGTTCAACTCAGACGTGATTCGATTCTGCTTGGTGATTCCGCTTCTGATTAAGTTGCTTCGTTCATCATGGTGATAAAAACCGACCTGGACCGCTCATCCACCAGACTTGGCTACTACCCTTACTTTTTGGCGGTTACCAAGCGATCACCAACTTTCACATTTCCCGAGACCAACTCAGTCCACTTGCTATCACGAATCCCAATGGTGACAGGAATCGCACGTAGTTTCGGTTCTTCCCAAACCCAAACGTAACGTTGCGTTCGCTTTTCTGCTGCCGATGTTTTCTCGGCAGCAGATTCTTGGTCGGGTTGATCAAGTTCGTTCTCCATGATGCCGGTAATCAAATACTTGTCTTGCTCACGAACCAATTCGACTTCAGGGAAATACCGCAACGCGGCATTGGGCAAGCGTTGACAATCCTTTCGTTCCTCAATCTGAAACGACAGGTCAGCGGTCATGCCGGGCATCAGTTTTTGATCCGGATTCGGAGCGGAAACAACCACGGGGTAGGTGACAACATTTTGCAAAACAACTGGGCTCAAGCGAATCTGTTTGATGGATCCTTCGAACAGCAGGTCAGGATGGGCATCCACGGTAAATTCGACACGCTTCTGTGCATCAGCGGCATCTCGGATCATCCCGATATCCGCTTCGTCCACCGAGGCGAAAATGTGCATTTCTCGCCGGATGTCGGGAGCCACGGTAAACAACTCTGGGGTTTGAAATTGAGCTGCCAGTGTTTGCCCGGGTTCAATTTTGCGGTCGATCACGATGCCATCGACGGGCGAAACGATGCGTGTGTAGTCAAGATTCGCTTGGCTATTTTCTAGCGAGGCCTCGGCTTGAGCCACTCCTGCCTCGGCCACGAGCAGTTGGGCCTCGAGCGCTTGTCGAGCATACTTGACTTGATCAATTTCAACTTGCGAAATGAACCCAGCCCCTCTCTCTCGGAGTGAATTCGCACGTTTCTCATCCGCCTCTGCACGTTTTAGTTCCGCGCCGACACGCTGCACTTCTCCTTTTCGAATTGCCAGCGTCGCCCGGTCGCTCTTGACCGACGCTTCAAACAAGCGAGGATCAATCTCCGCCATCAATTGCCCAACCTTTACGGTGTCGTTGAAATCAACGTGCAATTCTTGGATTGGGCCCGAAACGAAAGAGCCTACGGAGATCGACAAAACTGGTTTGACTTCACCGGTCGAGTTCACCACAGATTGGATGTCGCCAGTCGTGATCTCGGCAAAACGAAATTCGGGGCGATTACGTTTTTCCCAAGCTTTCCGACCCTGATAGCCGGCAGCGGTGAGTCCGGACAAGATGATCAAGACGATAAGGAGGCGAATCAGCAGACGCATTGCAGTAATCAGTTCTCCATTATCAATTTGAACCGTTTCCAAATGGCAGGACGATCGAACACAGCCCAAACAATCTCATAATCTCATAGATCACTGGCTCCGTGCTGAGCCCAAATCCTTATCAAACGCGAGGGACCGCGTTGATTACTGATCGACAATTTACCGCAAAGTCGGAGATCACGGAACGACGGCGAATTTAACACCGTCAAGGACAACCATTAGCGGA
>JAYZAR010000296.1:0-8199 GCA_036339635.1 Planctomycetota bacterium
GGACTTACGAAGTGCGAGTCAGCTTTGGCGGTGGGGAAGGTCTCGCCAAGACCGCTCCTTATCGGGTTCGCCATGCCGAGGGAGAAACCCACTTGACCATTGACCAAAGCGTCAAGCCGACGATTGACGGGCTCTGGTATCCCCTCGGACGTTTCACCTTCAGTTCAAACGCCGATGCTACGAAACCCAATTCGGTGGTGGCGGAAGTATTGCTGAGCAACAGTGACGCCACGGGATGGGTTATTGCAGATGCCGTCCAGTTTGTGAATCTCGATGACCTGGAAAAGGAGAACCAGAAAACACAGCCTCCCGAGCAGGCAGCCACTGCCATTTTCCGCGGTGCATACACGCCGTTCTACTATGGGTTTGATCGATTCAAGGCGCCAGTCCGTGGTAAATACAAAGTTCGCATCAAGGCGCGATCAGTGCTTCGCCAAACCGACTATGTCGATTGGGAAGGCGAAAAGAAACCGCGTCACTATCCAGACCTGGTCCTGGATGCGACCCGCCGTTACCCGACCCCGGTGAATGATCGTATTTTCCCCGGAAAGCGAAGTGAGCCGGTCAAAGTCTATTCATCCACCCTCGACGAACCGAACACCCAGAGCGTACTGCCCATCGGAGTGTTCGAAGCACCGGCGGAATCGCCCGAGGTGTTTGAATTGGACGCTTTTTTGGAGAAGGGGGCGATGGTGAAGCTTGATTGCATGCGTCTGCCCAGCCCGATGGTGCCAGCGATGCCGCATACGATTCAGAAAATTGAGCCGGAGGGTTATCCGGGGGTCGCATTCCACTGGCTCGAAGTGGAAGGGCCGTTTATCGAAGATTGGCCACCGGCCTCCTTCCGTGCACTCTTTGGTGACGTCCCCTTAAAACAGTCAGGAAAACATGTCGTGGCCATTCCCGAACAACCGCAGCAGAAGGCTGGTGAGCTTTTGTCAGGTTTCATGGAGCGAGTCTACCGGCGGCCTGTTACGAATGCGGAGTTCGATCGATTCTACAGCTATGCGAAGCTGCTTCTGAAAGAGGGAGAGACGTTCACCGAGGCGATGATCGCGACGTATTCTGCGGTACTGGCTTCGCCCGAGTTTCTCTTCCACTGCGGGCAACCAGGCGAACTGGATGACTTTGCCTTGGCTGAGCGTCTCTCCTTTTTTCTCAGCGAATCGATTCCGGACGAGGTACTGAGCGGACTGGCTCAACAAAGCAAGCTTCGCGATCCCAAGACATTGCGAACTGAAGTAGATCGCTTGCTCGACAAGCCTGAATCGCAGCGATTTGTAAAGGCGTTTCTCGATGCCTGGCTCAAGCTCGACGAAATCAACGACACCGACCCGGACCGTGATCTCTTTCCGGAGTATGCCGGCGATTGGTGGTTAGTGAACTCGATGATCGAGGAGTCGCATCTCTATTTTGCCGACCTGATTGCTGGCGATCGGCCAGCCCGGAATGTGATCGACGCCAATTACACCTTTGTCGACGAACGTCTTGCCCGACACTACGGGGTTCCCGGGGTGTTTGGACCTTCGTTCCGACGCATCACCCTTCCGGAGCAAAGCCCGTATGGAGGAATACTCACGCAAGCTTCGGTGCTTAAGGTGACGGCAAACGGAACCGTTACGTCACCGATACTACGTGGGGTGTATGTCATGGAGCGACTTCTCGGCGATCCTCCTTCTCCACCACCGCCGTCCGTTCCCGCGGTCGAACCGGATATCCGCGGCGCAGCGACGATTCGTGAGCTGCTGAAGAAACACCGGGAAGATGCGACCTGCGCGAGTTGCCACCGGAAAATTGATCCTCCGGGCTTCGCGTTGGAGAGCTTCGACGTGATGGGTCGTTGGAGAGAGAACTACCGCTCACTCGCGCATGGAGCAGAGCGTATCGAGGGAGTGGGCCGGAGCGGTAACGAGTTTGTTCACTTCATCGGAAAGAAAGTCGATCCCTCCGGTGTGACACCCGGGGGCGGACGCTTCGACAACATACTCCAATTCAAGAAACTCCTGCTGCAGGATGAGGAAGCCATTGCACGCAATTTGACCGAGCAACTCTTGGTGTATGCCACCGGAGCCCCAGTTGGTTTCGCAGATCGTGATGATGTTTCAGCGATTCTCGAAAAGAGTCGGGCATCGGAATTCGGCGTGCGGACGATCATCCACGAAATCATACAAAGCCCATTGTTCCTGCGAAAATAGAAAATGAAAACAAACCGTAGAACCTTTCTGCACACAGCCGGTGTCGGGCTAAGCCTACCCCTGCTCGAATCCTTTGGAACCAATCCCGCAAAAACATCTCCGAAGCGGATGATCGCCATCAATCAGGACCTGGGCTTTATTCCCAAGCTGTTCTTTCCGGAGACTACAGGAAGCAATTATGTCCTGTCGCCATACCTCGAACAGATCGCGGCGCACCGAGAGCAGTTCACCGTATTCAGTGGGCTCTCTCATCCAGGCGTCGACGGGGGACACCGTGCGGACAAAACTTTCCTGACCGCAGCACCGCATCCAGGAAGGGCGAGTTTTCGCAACACGATTTCCCTCGATCAGGTGATGGCGAATGAGATTGGACACGAAACCCGCTTCCGATCCCTTTCTCTTGGAATCAACGATGCTCGGAGCCTGTCTTACACACAGGCGGGAGTTGAGATTCCCACCATTAAAAGCGCCGCTGAACTCTACAAGAGAATGTTTCTCCAAGGCGATCGAAAAACAATGGAAGCGCAACTCGTACGGCTGAGACGAAAGGGGAGTATTCTCGATGTCGTGATGGGTCAAAGCTCAGATCTAAGTCAACGCGTGAGCGGTTCAGACCGCGAGCGAATCGATCAATTCCAAACAGCGGTCCGTAGCCTCGAGCAGCGGCTCACCGAGGCCAAAGCCTGGGAAACTCGGCCCAAACCAACGGTCGACAATGTGATGCCGGAATATCCCGAGGACAAGAAGGAGTTCTTCAAAATGGTACGCATGATGAATGACATGTCGCGGCTCGCCTTGCAGACCGATTCGACCCGGGTGATCACGCTGTTCCTGAGTGGAGTCCGCACCCCAGGAGTGAAATTTGAGGACGGCCGGTCGCTCGGAGGGTACCACAATCTCTCCCATCACGGTAAAGATGAAGAGAAGTTGAATCAGCTAAAGGAGATCGAAACCGAGCAAATGGAACTGTTCGGGGAGTTTCTTCAGGATCTCAATGCGGTCGAGGAGACCGATGGCAGCCTACTGGATAACACGATGGTGCTCTATGGCTGCCACATGGGTGATGCCAACATCCACAACAACTCCAATCTCCCGATCATCCTTGCAGGTGGTGGGTTTCGCCATGGTCAGCATTTGGCGTTCAACCCACACAACAACACACCACTATGTAATGTCTTCGTCAGCATGCTTCAAAAGGCGGGAATCGAGACCGATCAATTTGCCAGCAGCACTGGAACGCTGACCGGACTTGTTTGAGATGACTTAATCCAATTAACAACGAATCCCTTGGTCGAATTTGGCGATCCAAAAAGCGATCGTCGACATGAAACACATCTTTCACCTTCTGTTGTTGATCGCGTCCGTGAGCGTAAAGCATGGCTCAGTGAACAATCTGGACTGTCATTTCGCGGTTGACAGTTGGATCTTGAGGTTGGCTGAATGCGAGGCGGTAAAAACTACCAAAGTCATCCACCTCAAATCCTTCAAACTCGCAGCTGGACAACCTAAATACGTGATGTGTTCACTGAACTGACTTCGACCAGATAAAACGCCCCGTGAGCAAGCTACAGCGACGCGAGTTGGCGGATCGAATCAAAACCACTTCACTTCAGGCGTTTCAGGTGTGGCGGGCCCATTATCGGGGCAGTGTCCGCATGCGTACTGGTTCTCGCCTCCGTCCCTCGGTTCGTGTTTGCGACGACTTGGTGAGCTTCGAGCGTTCAAGCGAGTAGTTTCAAATTAGTGTTAGTGGGCTTCTGTAGCCGTGGAAGACACGGCTACATTGGATGCGACGCTTACCCCATCTCCCTCATTACGACGCCCAGACAGTGGAACAAGCTTTCCTGGCATATCTTCGTGGCCGCTGCCGCCATCTGCCTCAAGTCGCGGTCGGCATTGGTGATGACGCTGCCGTCATCAATCCGAGTGACGGTCAACTCGTTGCGTGTACCGATCAAATCATCGACGGAACCGACTTTGACAGCCGCCGATTTGAATTGGATGGGCATCGCTGGGCTGATGTGGGCTTCAAGTCGATCGCTATCAACCTCAGCGACATGGCAGCGATGGGTGGCAAACCACGATCGGTGCTGGTCACGATCGCTCTGCCAAACCGAAACCCAAGTCGGATCGCTGGAGATGTTTACGAAGGCATCTTGGAGGCTGCCGCTGAATACGATTTGGCGATCGCCGGCGGAGATATCTCGGTTTACGACGGCCCACTTTCTATCAGTGTGACACTGCTCGGATCTGTTCCAAGCGGCAAAGCGTGGCTACGAAGCGGTGCTCAAGAAGGAGATGCGATTTTTGTATCGGGTGCCGTGGGAGGTAGCTTGAGGGGACGACACCTGCGTCCCGAACCGCGAATCGAACTGGCAAAACGGATTCGAGATCTCGAGGTCTGCGTGCACGCCGCGATCGATATCAGTGATGGTCTGTCACTTGACCTCGATCGTCTTTGCGCGTCGAGTGGCTTGGGAGCAGAACTAGATGCAGAAGCGATACCAATTCATGCCGACGCGATCGAACGTGCCCAGGAGACCGGATACACTCCATGGGAACATGCCTGGCGGGACGGCGAAGACTTCGAATTAATCCTCACAATGAATCAAGAAGATGCGAAGCAAATCAGCAAGACCGACCTTGGCGTTCCCCTAACCTGCATCGGGGAAATCGTTGGCCGCACCGGCATGTGGAAACGAAACTTGGGAAAACTCGAACGATTGATGCCACAAGGTTACGTACACGGCAAATCAACAAGTCAAGCCAATCCCGAATCCTCCTGAGACGCTCACGAAGATGAAAAATCTGTCGATCATGGGCGGTTTCAACAACTCGCAAATTCGCAATAGCCCCTTTCGATGGAAGTGGCTAAGAACTGCTGATATCCCACCTTGTGAATATCACCCCGTGCAGGACGAAACTCATTCAGGGCCAAACTGGTGGCAGGGCCAAACCATTGGACCTGCCACTGGGGCGAACTGACGGCTTCCAAATCACAGAATTCGATTTGGTCAACAGCTTCGTTATAATTGAGGTACTTCCCACCCCCGCCCCGCACTTTCCCGGCGACCGTGCTGAAGCTCATCAAACATATCATTGTTGCTTTATTGCTCGCCGGTGTGGTCATTGGCGAAGGCCGAATCAGCCGTTCCGAGGAACCGTCTGATTTCTTTGAGCGAAAAATCCGACCGGTGTTGGTGGAGCATTGCTTTGAATGCCACGCAACTGACTCGGAGGTCGTTCAGGGCGGCTTACGACTTGATGACCCCGCGTTGATGCGGCGTGGTGGCTATAGCGGAATTGCTGTTATACCCGGTCAACCGAAGAAAAGTTTATTGTTGGCGGCAATGCGTTATGAAGACATGGAGATGCCACCTGCTGGCCCACTGGACCAACAAATCATCGCCGACTTCGAAACTTGGATCGCCCGGGGAGCCCATGATCCGCGAGACCAGATCGCCACGAGAAGCTTGACCAAACAAGAAATCGATTGGATCGAAGCCCGCAAAACATGGGCTTTTCAAACGCCAAAACGACACCAGCCACCACCGGTCAGTGATCGAGATTGGGCCAGCAACGACATCGATCGCTTTATCCAGGCAAAATTAGAACAGAGCGGGCTGACGCCTAACCCAACTGCTGATCGCTCGACCTACATCTCCCGACTCACCTTTGACCTGATTGGGTTGCCACCAAGCCCAGAGACAGTCCAAGCGTTTCTCCGCGATCCTCATCCACAAGCCAAACAGCGACTCGTCGATCGGCTCTTGAGCTCTCCACAACATGCAGAACGCTGGACGCGAATGTGGCTAGATGTAGCAAGGTATGCCGAGGACCAAGCCCATAAAGTTGGCAATAACGGATCGCTCACATACCCCAACGCGTATCGATATCGAGATTGGGTGATTGATGCGTTAACGAAAGACATGCCATACGACGAATTCATTCGTCAGCAATTGGCTGCCGATCTGCTTTACCCCGATAACTCCGATGCTCATCTCGCCTTGGGCTTCCTCGGACTGGGGCCAAAATATTATCGCCGTAATAGCCCTGAAGTGATGGCTGATGAATGGGAAGATCGCGTTGATACAGTCTGCCGTGGCTTGCTGGGCCTGACCGTTGCCTGTGCTCGGTGTCATGACCACAAGTATGATCCAATCCCGACCGCGGATTACTACGCGTTAGCGGGTGTCTTCGCAAGCACGACGATGTTCAACCGCCCCCTTCCTGATGCGGCAACGGGGAACGATGGGCAAGCGAAGAAACCAGAAGATGCGGTCCACATTGTCCGAGACGGGAAAGCAACCAATCTGAACATCATGATCCGCGGCGACGTGAACAAACTGGGCAAAACGGCCCCGCGGCGTTTCCTTACGATTTTGTCACCCACGCTGCGGCCGCTGGAAACAAAAAGTGGCCGTGGTGATTTAGCATACGCCATCGTGGATCAATCGAATCCTCTCACAGCACGAGTGATCGTCAATCGCGTTTGGCGAGAGTTCTTTGGTACGGGACTCGTTGACACACCGAGCAACTTTGGCGCACTTGGTAGCAAACCCACTCATCCGCAGTTACTTGATGACCTTGCCGTCCGTTTCATGGAAAACGATTGGTCGCTGAAGTGGCTGCAACGGGAAATCGTTCTGTCTTCAACCTATGGGCAGAGTAGCAACGTGAATCAAAAAAGCGTTTCGATTGACCCTGAAAATCGCTTGCTGTGGCGTGTACCACGGCGGCGGATGAGCATCGAGGCCTATCGAGACGCAGTCTTGGCAGTCAGTGGGCAATTGGATCAACAAGTGGGCGGAAAATCATTACAGCCAGATGATCCGAAATCCCAGCGGCGAACGGTTTATAGTGAAATAAGCCGCATGGATTTAAATCCAATGCTAGCCCGCTTTGACTTCCCTGACCCCAACAACCACAGTGCGGGTCGTTTCGAAACCACGACGCCACTTCAAAAGCTCTTCTTACTCAACAGTCCGTTTCTGGTGCGGCATTCAGATGCCCTGTCGGAACGACTGGCAGAGCAGGGCGGATCCCATCGCAGCCGAATTGTGCATGCCTATTGGTTGCTTTACGGTCGCCCACCGACCAACCGGGAAATCTTGCTTGGTGAAGCCTTTGTTCAAGCAGGCGATGCGGCGACCTGGTCACAATACGCGCAGACGCTTTTGATTAGCAACGAAATGTTTATGGTGGATTGACCATGCAAATCAACTCCCGTCGTGAAATGCTCCGTCGTTGCGGCGCCGGCTTTGGTTCGATCGGTTTGTGCTCCGCCTCGATCGCATCGCAGGCGATCGCTGGTTCGAGTAATCAAGCGATGATCGCGGGCGACGGCCTGCATCACCCAGCACGGGCAAAACGTGTGATTTTCTTGTTCATGAATGGGGCACCATCCCACGTGGACACGTTTGATCCAAAACCTGCCTTAAAAAAGCACGAGGGAGAAAGCCCGGCCGAGGACATCGCGGGCAAGAACCGCGCTGCTGGACTGATGCCATCCCCGTTCAAATTCGCGCCGCATGGCCAGAGTGGCGTGGTCATGAGCGAGTTGTTTCCCCAGCTCTCTCGACATGCCGATGAATTGTGTGTCGTTCGTTCGATGCACACCGATGTACCAAACCACGAACCAGGACTCCTATTGATGCAGTCGGGGCATCAACAGCCGACTCGCCCAAGCATGGGATCATGGTTGTCCTATGGCCTGGGAACCGAAAACGAGAACCTACCAGCATTCGTTGCGCTTTCACCCGGCCTGCCAGTGGTCGGACCCCAGTTATGGTCAAGCGCCTTCTTGCCTGGCCAACACCAGGGAGTAGAAGTCGACACCAACCAAACAGAAGTCGATCAATTGATTGCCAATGTTCGACACCCTTCGATGAATCGCCAACAACAGCAACGACAACTGCGGTTACTACGTCAACTTAATGCCGAACATCTGGCCGCCCGTCCAGGGGAAGCTTCACTTGAAACGCACATTCGCGCGATGGAACTC
>JAYZAR010000297.1:0-10554 GCA_036339635.1 Planctomycetota bacterium
TTATCTGGACTTTGCTCGGCTAAACGAGAACAGTGACAATCCGACGCAAAACCAAATAAATCCGCCAGAACTTCTGAAATAAAAGAGAATTCGAAGGTCTTCCTCAATGCTGCCCGCCTTGACTGGACAGGCAGTCGCGAACAAGCGCCTGACGCTGAGATCAGAAACGGTGTTTGATCTCGCCGCCACGATCGGTATGGTGCGGACGGTGTTTGGTGGAACGCCCACCGCAAAAGACCTCAACAAACCAAAAGACGTTTTAACGAAAAGGATTTGGGATGAGCAATCAAGCGATCATTGACCAGCTGAACGAGATTCTAAAGCATGAATGGACGGGAGTCGCCCAATACTCGCAGGCGAGCTTTATTGTGGAAGGCGTCTGGCGAGAGGTTTATGCCAGCAAGTTCCTCGACGACGCGAAGGAATCCTTTGGGCATGCTCAACTCGTTGGCGATAAGATTGCCTCACTCGGCGGAGTTCCTCTGGCCACTCGCAATGAGATTCGCCAATCACGCGAACTTGCCGAAGTCCTGCAGTTCAGCATGGAATTCGAATCCAAGGCCGTCGAAATGTACAGCAAGGCGATTGACCTGGCAGGCGAAGATAGGCCGCTCGTGATCTTCCTGGAGGACATTCTGAAAGAGGAGCAGGAAGGTGTCGACGAGTACGCAAAATTACTGCGAAACACTGGCAGCGGAACAGAGTCGGCGAACCCAGCACGGCAAACGGGTTAGCCGAAAAAACACCATCATTTGGGAAGAGGAAGCAACAGCCATCGGCGTGTTCACTTACTCGCAAGCCGTGTAAGTGGACACAAGCGGGTGTCTACCAGGTCCGCCGCGACTACCAGGTCCTGAGCGGGCGGCGAAGCCCTGAGCGTAACGGAGATGACCGCCGGTCTTCCCACGCGGCGGAAAAATTCAAGGCCGAGATTCCTAAAACAACCCGCTCGGGCATCAAAACAAGAGGTAGCAGTGCCCTGATACAGGTGAACACCGACTAGCCGGCCGTTCCAGGGGCCGCTCCATTGAACTGCAAAATCGCCGGCACTCGTGAAAGGTCACGAGGTGGACGCTTCATCCCTGGAAACCCCGCGCTCCCCAGACTCATTTTCAGCACTGGAACCTGGTCGGGCTCGATCGCGACTTGGCTCTGAACAAACCAGCCGACATCACTCGAAAAAGTCTCTTGCCTCAGTACCAATCGGCTTGCCGATTTGGCCGACTGCTCAACGGCGATCACCAACCGACGGTTCTCATCGGAGCTCGGAAACACGTTGACGATGGTTTCTTGTCGCACGACCGCCACCCACTTGGCTTATTGATACTAATTCTCAATAGCCTTAGTCTAGTCGTCGCAACGGTGCCAGCAAAGGGTTAAAACGGACCGCCGCGGTTAAAAGTCATCGTCGTCAAACTCCCTAAAATCTTCATCGATATCTGTTTCGGAAAGCGGTTCCTCGTGCTCCGAATCGGCCTCGCCGCGAGCCAACAGATCCTCGGGAGGCTCACTGCCGTCCTGGGGAATCCAGCGTAGCGTGGCGCGAGGCGGATCGGAGAGCGCATCTTCACAGGCGATCGCTTTCCATTGGATTTCACCCGGTCCGTCGGCCGTATCTCCGTCCTCCACCTCCTCTTCGCCGCTCATCAAATAGAGCACAGCGTTCCGCAGAAACCCCTCGATTTCGCTCGGCTCAAGTTCGTCCGCAAGAAAAACAGCCTCCATATCGGGCAGGTCGAACTGTCCGTTTCCGACCGTATCCATGAGTGACCATTCGGGGGTGGCGCGAAATAGCCGTACATTGGTCCACATATCAAGCGGCGGCAACTCGTGGCTCCATGCATAGTTCAATCCCCGCCGCAACCCGCTCTCCTCCCGCAACACTTCGCCACCTGGATTGAAGTAGCAGATGGCCTCTGGCATTTCGAGCAGTTTGGTCACCGCTCGCGTCAAGAATTTCAACTCTGCGATCGGGTCGTAGTCACCTGGAATCAACGGAATGTCTTCGTCGTCCGATTCCTCTGGTGAATCGACCCCCAGCACGTAGCTGATCAGGAGTCTTATATGCGCTGTGTGCCCCGCAAGGTGCTCGGGAGCATCTTCCCAGCCCCAAGATTGCTGCCCGGCACGTTCGAGGCAGCCGGGGAAAGCGAGTGGCGCAAATTGCCCAAGTGACCAAGCGACAAACCGCTCGGGCGATTCATCCGGGTCACCCATTTCATCGGGCCACGGGCAGGTTGCCGGCGTTACGAGCAGGTGCCCGTTGACTTCAGGCCTGAATTCGAACACCAGTGTGTGCGGCGCATCGTCATCTTCGATCGAATCATGCTGCCCAACCAGCTTGAATTCCGACAAACGTTGCTCGAGTTGCTCCAACGAAACTGGGTTTCGCAGCAAAACGCACATTCCCTGGGTAAACAGTCCTTTGGCCATCATCTCCTCGATCGGTAGGCGAAGCCACAGTTGTAGCCGAGTTGACGCGGCCTCCATAGCGGGAGTAGTCCATCGTTGGAGTCATCGGTGAGTCGCTTCCGGAAGCGGTCTACCGTTGCCAAGGCAGGATTTGTTAGAGCCAAACCCTATGGATATTTTGCCACTGGAAAACGGAAGCCAGCCTGCGAAAAAATTTGCGGGTCTGGATGGCCTGCGGGCGATTAGCGCCTTGGGCGTTGTGCTACTGCACGCCTGCGTTCCCTATGCTCGAAACCCGATGCCTGGCTTGGCATGGCCGGTCCACGATGGTAGCAGCGGGATTGTCGACTTTGCCCTCTGGTCGATCGAATTATTCATCATGCCGGTATTCCTCGTGATTGCCGGATTTTTTGCCTACCGGGGCCTGCAACGCCACGGTGAAACAGCGCTCGTCCGGCAGCGGGCTCGCCGCCTTCTGATTCCGCTGTTGTTTGGCGTGGTCGTCATTCTTCCGATCGATTTACACCTTTGGGTCTTGGGCTGGGTGATCGATGGACAAGTCGAACCAGTCAAACTGCGGAGCTTCAAATTTGACGGGCAGATTGACAAAGACCTGTGGGGTCTGAGCCATCTCTGGTTTTTGCAATATATCTTCCTCTATCTCTGCGTATTATCGCTGGGTTCTTTCGTGGGAAAGCGATTTCAGCGATTGCGATTCCCTGGATGGTCGCTTTTTCAATGGACCCTGATCTTGCTGTTCGCAGGGACCTCGATTTTAGCAGTCCGGCCGAACGTCGTCTGGGGATTCCAGCATTCGTTCTGGCCAGTACCGAGCAAGTGGATCTACAGCGGACTCTTTTTCGCTCTAGGGGCATTGATCGCCAAGCACGATCCGCAGTTTCAGCGTCTTTCCACCGTGGCCCTCCGATTATGGCCACCCGCGTTGGGGATTTCGGTCGCGGCGGTGCTACTCGGCCAATGGCATTTGAATGGTGGCGAGAATCAATTCGCGAGTCTCCTGCTGGCGGCGTTCACCTGTCTTTCCGCCACCCTTTTAACGACCGCGCTGATTGGAACCGTCGCCACGCGAGTCAAACAAGTGCCACCAGCGATCAAATACATTGCTGCCGCATCGTTTTGGATTTATATCGTACATCATCCAATCGTTGCATTAATCCACATTGATTTGTATCTTCTCGCTCCACGGTGGAACCCGGTGATGAAAACCGGGCTGTCATTTGGATTGGCAACCACGATCTCGTTATTGATGTACGAGAGCTTGGTCCGCACCACAGCGTTCGGACATTGGCTCGGATTGGGCTGGCGAAGAAAACCGAAAGCGGTCGATCTGCTCCCAATTGACACCTTGGCCGAGCCAGCAGTTCAGCAACCTGCCAAAGCAGCCTAGACGGACATGCTCACAACCGGTTCCCTGACGTTGGCAACCTGGCGGCTTCGAACCAACGGTTTTTCTTAGCGGTTCAGTCCATGGATCAGCGGCTTGGCCAGTCCGGGCCAGTGACTCAGCAGCAAACCAGCGACGCGGCGAGTCATGGAGGAGCGCAGGGCGGAGGTGACTGTGCGGCAGGTCTGCTTCTTCCGTCTTAAAAGCGTTCGCGATTGCTGATCCCAGTCTTGCCCCACACGACGCCAATCATGCGTCGATGCCCGACCGAGCCGACTCGGCCCGCCAGCCCGGCTGGCAAGAAAGTCCGCCGCCGCGATCGCTGACTGGGCGGCCCAAGTCATCCCCTCACCGGTAAAGGGTTCGACGTATCCTGCAGCATCTCCAATCACCAACAATCGATTCATCCCGGCCGGCCGTGATCGCCGCAACGGGGGCGTCGTCATTAGCGGCGAAGCATCCCGAATCGTTAATCCAGCAAACCGGCTGCGACGAAGAATCATTTCGATCCGATGCAAAGGCGTGCCGGCGCCCGCCGAACCGCCACCCGATACCAGGGCCGCTGCCACGTCTACCCGACCGTCTTCTAATCGAACCAAGCCGACGTAACCGTCGTCATCACAGCCCATGTAAATCGCCCCCGCCTCAATCTCGTCGATGTCGGCGTGAAAGGCCGCTCCGAAGGGGCCGTGGGGTGCCACCCGCCACGGCAACGCTTGATTCAACCCAGCCGCGTTCAATCCCGCCGCCATCACCACCAAATCAAAACGCTGTTGGCGTGTTTCATTGGCGGTGTGTAACGTGACCTCGGCGTACTCTTCGGTTTGCCCCTCGAGAACAACCCGACAAGGCTGCAAAACGGTCGCCCCTGCATCGCTCGCTTGCTGAAGCAGTCCGCTATCGAGCGTTTGCCGCGAAATCGCAATGCCATCAGGAAGCGACAGTTCAATCAGACGATGGCCGATCGAACCTTTCCAAACACGCGTCGTCTCACCTTGGCTAACCAGCCACTCCCGCAGAGCGATGCGTTCAAACGCGTGCAGCCCGGCTCCCCCTAAGCAGCACCCGCAGACCTTATTGCGTGGAAAATTTTCTTTTTCCGCGATCGTGACATGGAAGCCCAGTTGCCGCAACCGAATGCCGCAAACCGTACCTGCCACCCCCGCCCCAACAATCAACACCGTCGGTCCACCACTCCCCTGAGTCGTGCCGGTCATGCGGTTTGAGTCACTCGGCCGAATCACGACGTTCCTTGCAAAGCGAGCGTGGGAACGGGTTGTTCAACGGTTGTTTCAGCAACCACCGCAATGAACCGACAGGGAAAGACACGATGCATTCGCAAAGGTCTCGCCAGCGCCTGTCGTGCGATCTGTTCAAATTCGCCGGAGGTGAACGCGGCCCGAACGCTGGCCGCCGCATCGTGATGAACCACTCGACTGCGACTGAGCAATCTTGCGCCCAGATTCACCAGCATCAAGTTGAACTGACTGCGTTCCAAATCGCACACAACCATGCCGTGCTGTGCGGCTGCCTGCATCGACTGCAACAAGCGAAATACTTGCGGTTCATCCAAGTGATGCATGAACAAGGAACAAGTGACGAGATCAAATCCACCCGGCAATGGGCCGTTGAAGCAATCTTGCTGGAGTGACAATGCGTGCACACCAAGTTTCTTCGCACGGTTTTTCTGCTCTTCCACAGCGGTGCTGCTGATGTCCAGCATCGTCAACTGCAACTGCCATTGGTCTCGCTTGGCACGCTCGAGCCATGACAGCGGTACGTCGCCGCTGCCGCTGGCCACGTCCAGCACCGTCAACGGACGATCGCCGAATGAAGACGCAAAACGCCTCAAATATCGATACATCGTTGACGCAACCCCACTGCAGCGGTTCAAACGCGCCAAACCCGCCAATGCCTGACGATGTTCGTCAGGCGGCAGTTCCGGATCGTCCATTAACTCGGGTTGTCGATCGCGGGGATACATTCGTTTATTCTCAGTTCAGCTAGTCTTCAGCAATCTAATTCATGCAGCGTTCAAAATCATTCGGCGTTGAACTTTACGCAGGCTTCAACTTCACGTGAGCGGATCAAGGGTCCACTTCCAATCGACTGCCGGAACCAACAGTCACGGGGGAGCGATAGATCCAGAAAAAACCGAATAGAGCAGAAGCCAATACGAAAACGCTAACCCATTGAGAAATCGACAAAGCCGTCCCGAATTGACCGGACTCATCAACTCGCACAATCTCCAGACCGAATCGCAACAGGGCATACCCGGCGACGCCGAGCATCATGATCGTCCCGGTGCGAAACCAATCCAGTGGAATCGCACACAACGCGAAGCAAAGCACCAGGGACGACAAACTGCTAATCACTTGTGCCGGCACCACCGGTAAAGCGTGGTCGGGCAACTGATCGAGCGTCCATCGATATCGCTTGTCGTCAATCGTAGCGATCACCCCCCGACGAACGTCTTCGCGAGCCAATTCCTGGCTCGCTTCGGGCAAGGAACTTTGATCCTCTGTCAGCAGATCCAGCCGCGATCCAACGGTGATGCCTGCCTGATCCGCCAATGATCCCTCCCGCACCTGTTCGATGCGACGAGTTTCAGCATCGTAGCGAAAACCAAGCAAGTCACCTGATCGGATCTGATCCTCGTAGACCGGACTCTGGGGAGGAAAATAGAGCGCTGACCAAGTGTCTTCGCAGCGTCCGCCATAGCAACAGCCATTCATCAGGCAGCCCAACCGCCCGAAGAACACACCGATAAAGATGCAGGGCACAACGATGTCCCCCATTTTCAACCAAGGGATACGATGGCGAAGCAGAAAATAAGTCGCCGCCGCGAATCCGCCAATGAATGAACCGTAGACGACTAACCCACCCTCGGTGAAGCGAAACATGTTGCCGATGGTTTCGGCAAAGTTGTCCGTGATGAAGTTATCCCGATATTGGATCACATAAAACATGCGGGCACCAAAGATCCCGCCAACGAACACCCAAGGCGCCATCGCCAAGATGAGCTCAGGATCCTGCCCAGCACGACTGGCACGGTAGTGGGCCAAGCCGACCGACGCAGCCACGCCACTGAGCAGCATGACGCCATAGCCGCGAATCGCCATCCCGATTGGCTCACCAGCGAGATTTTTTAATTCCACCATCGGCAGCAACCAGATAATTGCGACGGCGAGCAACCCCCAGACGAAGCCCTCTGACCACAATATTTGGCCGACCGATTGCCCGCGTGATCTTCCCCAAATCACCCGAATCCCGAACACTAGGCCGACGAAAATCAATAGCCAGCCGTAACCAAAAACCGACAGGCCGGCGATCTCGTGGGGGATAGCAAGCAGGGTGCGCCGCATGGTGTTTCCGGGTAGCTGGGGTTTGATCTGGACGAACCATCCGACACTTTTCTACGCTCCCTGCCAGCCGAAAGTCCAGATCGCTATCAAAAACAGGGTGATGGACGCGGTCCAAACACGACGAAAACCTCTCGGATGACCACGGAAAGGCCATGGCCGCCAGAAAAACAAAGATGATCCACAGATCCGCAATCATTTTGCTGGCTGGATGCCTGATGCCGGGCGGAGCCGTCGCCGCGACGTTTCGCGTCACAACTCGACTGTTCGAAGGGGCCGCGTTGGAACCGGCAGCCGAACACAAAATCCTGTTTGACGAAGGCCTGGTATTCGACCTGCCGCAAATTCACAGCCGGTTCGTGACGGTCTACGACCCCGCCCAAGATCGCGTCACTCTGCTCGACCGCCAAACTCAAGTCCAAACGAGGGTCCGCATCGAAGACCTCGTGAAAGTCACCGCTGCAGCGCGGGCAGCAGCGTCAACCGACCAGCAACGCGAACACCTCGGCCTGAACTCCGAGGTTCAACCGAGCAAACGTGTCATTGGTTACACCATCCGATTCGGCAGCTTGGAATATCACACCACAACCCAAAAACCAGACGACCCGACGATCGCGAATGATTATGGTCAATTTGCGATTCTCGCCTCCCGATTGAATATTGTGCGAAGACTCGGGCCACCCCCCTTCGGACGAATGACGCTCAGCGACCACATCACCCAACGGGGTGAAATCCCGCTGGAAACAACACTCACTCTGAAAACGCGAAAAGCGAACGAGCAATACCGATCCACCCATCTGTTGGAAGATCTTTCGACAGTCGATCGCCAGAAGATCGCTGAAGTTCGGGGGATGATCTCGCTGTACCAAAACGTTGACTTCGAAGCTTTCCCGAAGCCCTGAGCGTACCGCTGCAAATTACATGGCGGAACGCCTCTAGTCGCAAGACCCACACGACCTTGCGGTCCTTCAGCGTCTTCCTTCCCGGCTCAAACGTCTTTCCAAAGCAATGCTCGGTAAAACTTGGGCGATAGCACGCCAACCAAATTCGAACTCCGACGCAAGTCGCGTCTGAAGTCCAAAACCTTCGCTTAATTGCCAGCTCAACAGTGCTTAGCCAGATCGGTCGATTGAATGTTTGGGACGCAGCGCACCTCGAAATTTCGCTACGCAAAACATCCAAGGGCAGGAAACACATCACTCAACGGTGCAAGGTCGCGGTGCCGCACAACAATGGATCATCTCCACAACAACCGCCCACCAATAGGTCATGCCGGCCGAGAGCAACCGGCACAACAAAGATCAGACAAGCCTTTTACCCAAAACACAGATAAAGAAAATAAGGAGGAAAAGAATTCCTAATTCCCAGACCCGCCCTCAACTTTTTCGCCTTCACCGGAACCGGAAACAAGGTCTCTTTGAATACCGGTTACGCCGTTCATGCGCTGCATCTTAACCACGATTTCATCAACGATTGTCTTTCGCAGCATGTTATTCCTCGTGCTCCCCAACGGGGCATTGTCTTCTGATTTTTTCCAGGTAACCAAATCGGGATCCGTAACGAAACAAGCCATGTCTAATTCCTCATCAAGAGGCTCTCCATGGATATAAAATTTCGCCTCAATATGATTATTTTCCGTAACTCTAAACACCATCTCTCCGACCTGTAACCCAGCCGGCCAACCGGTAACCCAAGATAAAAACCGGCGTGATATTTCAGATTCCCCCCGATTCTTCCTCTGCTCGTTTTCGCGAGCAAAGACCTCCTGGAGGATCTTGTTCGTCTTGGCTTAAAAGCTAGCTTTCAGCTCGGCCAACTTCGCAGGCTCAAAAAACTCTTCGCGGCCCCTTCGCTTGAAATCAAAGGGTTTCTGCGTGTCCGCACCAACCGCTGTCTCATTCATAGTCACGGTGGTTTCATTCACCTTCTTGGTCCAACCAGCAAAGAAATCTCCGGTCCCCGAGATGAATCCATAACCGATGTAAATCACAATCGGTATCCCTACCACTGCCATCATCCCATAAATGCAACGCATCAATATGGCATGACCCTTACCTGATTCCACCGATTGTTTCTTCCCCGCTAATTCCGCACTCGCACTTGCCAGCTCGCTGTTGACGAGGCTGTTACCCGATTGGTTCGGCAACGCGTTTACGGCGAGATGAGAACCGGTGGCAGCATGCACAAAATCGTTTTCTGTCAAGTCGTCCAAGAGTGAATCCACCGGTGCGATCACCGGTGAGGAAACAAGTCGTTTTTCCGCGGGCCTGATGGGTTGGGTGGTTTTTCCCGCGGGCGTACTGACTTGCTTTGGTTTGGCAGGCGCTTTCAATGTCTTTCCACAAGGACACTTGATGACCTTGCCGTACGTTGCCTCCGTGATCTTTAGACTGCGTTGGCATCCC
The DNA here is from genome assembly GCA_036339635.1 of Planctomycetota bacterium. Lineage (GTDB taxonomy): Bacteria > Planctomycetota > Planctomycetia > Pirellulales > Pirellulaceae > Rubripirellula. Next base: position 9,585 of record JAYZAR010000297.1, read on the forward strand.
GGACATTTTACGACCATAGCTGTGACCACCATCGTTGAACTTCGGAATCCGTCATCAAAAAGTACACGGTGATCCCGATTTGAATCACGATGCTTAGTGATCCGACAATGACGCCAATCCACGCATGTAAGCTCCCTTTCACCGCGGGATTCTTGTAGCGAATAAAGAGACCAATCAGGCCTAGAATAAAAGCCAGTGCGCCTAGCGGGATCCCCAAGCACGGAATGAGAGCGCCAATCCCCATATAATATGCGATCAGCGCACAAGGGTTTTTATAGGGGATGACTCGCCCAACGTTGTTTTCCGAAGTCATGCTGGATGATGCCTGTTGTGGGCTTTGAGGTGGTTGCGGCACATTGGTTTTCGTTTTTGGCAGTTGTTTTTCGAAAACAACACTAGGAGGCTAATCGGGCTTAAAAGATCCGATCAACGAACATTGGCATGGCGTTACCGACTATCTGCAAAGGCTTACCTATGGCTAACTGGCCGATCCTCCCCGATCGAGAGATCATACTACCCGACGATAATATAACCTAATAAAGTTAGGCGATCCGTCAGAGAAACTCCTCAACGAAATTCGGCCTGAACGTCGGCTGCCGCACCAAACAAGACAAGCACAGCCAATATCCCGTATAAAACAATGTACAAAATCCAAGCAATTGCTGGTAAAAGTGACGAATAGCCCGTAGCCAAACCCGCGACCGCGAATCCTTTCCCGCCCGCTTCACCCTTATTCGCTTTGCTGAGAGCGATGTGACCGCAAATAATGGCTGGTAAACTCAACATACCTAGATTGCATCCGCACGACACCCAAGCGAGAATGCCGAATACCATCGATGTAATAGCCAGCCCTGACTGTTCGGATGTGTTGTTTTTTGGTGTCGAATCTTTAGGTGCTGGCTTTGGCTGCGCGTAAGGATTGTAGCCCCCGCTGAATTGCGGGGTCGGCATTGGGCTCGGTGGTGGGATG
>JAYZAR010000298.1:0-9924 GCA_036339635.1 Planctomycetota bacterium
CTCAGGCACGACAATGCAGCAAAATAAAACTGCAGCCGCTTCATAATCGGTAAGCCCGTATCATTAGCGGTCTCGATGGAATTGGATTCAGCGGACGACATCCGGTTCAATCTCCTCGGGTGCAGAAACGGATCCAGGAAGCGTTTCGGCGGTCGGCTCAATTTCCTGCATCTGAGCGGTACCTGTGACGCGGTCCACTCGAGTATGCGACTCCTCCTCGCGATCGGGAATTCGCCATTGGTCAGCTTCCGTGGAGACGTTGATCCAGCGGAACGAGCTTCGTCGACGCCAAGCGTCAAGCATGGTGAAGAAGACTGGTGCTGCCGATTCGACTTCGTCCGCCGATCGCGGGCTGATCACAATGAGATCTTTTGAGGTTCCCGCGATTTCAAACGCTTTTTTAGCGGCTTCATCTAGTTTTGGCTGCCCCGACGTGCGAATTCCGGACAAGATCCGCATCATGCGACGTCGGCCCTCCACGGAACCACCACCAATCACCGCTTCTGACTCTTGACCGGCGATTGCGAGGATCAAACGATTGGATGGTGAACTGACCAAGTGAACGAGGAACGTAGCTGCTAGGCTGATGGCAAGCTCAGCGGGATCTGGATTATCGCCTGTGTCAAACGCATCGACCAAGACGCAGGCATCGAATCGCCTTTTCTGCTCAAACTGTCGGACTGCTGGCTCGTTTAAGCGAGCGGTGGTTCGCCAATGAATCCACTTGGGGCTATCACCGGCTTGCCATTCGCGGAGGCCAAAAAAATCGCCCTCCACCGAGCCGCTTCGTCGCGCAGTGGTTGATACTCCACCAGCGCGACTTACGAGCCGCCGCTGCCACTGTTTGCGTAGTGTCAGCAGTTTAGGGAACACATCCAGCATCTCCTCGTCTTGGGTAGTCTGTCGGGATGTCAATAAGCTAAACGGGAAGGTGGTGACGACGGAGACGGGTCCAAAACGATAACGCCCACGCCTTGCAATGGTGCACTCAACGTGCGGTGCTACTGTTTTCCGTGCTGCGATCACGCCTGCACCGCAGACGGCTGCGACCCTTTGGCTGCCGTCGTCACGTTCGATTTTATCTTCGATGCGAACCATCCAAGCTGGCATCAGCCAGCCGTGATTCCGCAGCAGATAACGAACCCGAAAGGGCGTTTCCGCAAAAGCCTCGGTGGGATTTCGTCTCTGCACGGCCAGCACCTCAATCGAGCGCCGTGACCAACGCCATTGAATCAACAGGCCACCCACCAACAGGCCAGCCAGAACCAACAGTAGGTTGAAACCACGAACTGCTCCGCCCAGCATTGCGAAGGCACCGACAAACAGGAAATGAAAGCCGAGCCGGGTAAGGCGATGCTTGTGGCTTCGTTCAGGGGATTGTTGGGTCGACATGACCGTCTCCTTGGCTTGTGCCGCCGTCGCTTCGCCGCTCGTTAGCCTGAATCTTCGTCGAAAGTTGCAGAAGGGGGAAAGTCGCAAAACGAGTCGCGAATTGGTCAAACGGGAACCGTAATTTGGTCAACCAAATCAGCAAGCTGCTGCTCCACTGCTTCACGACTTGCTCCCTGGAAAACTCCGTCAGGGAGCACTCGATGAGCCAGGCACGCGACCGCTAAGCTTTTCACGTCGTCGGGAGTCACGAAGTCTCGTCCGTCGGTGATCGCTCGGGCTTGGCAACCACGGTAAAAACTTAGCGCGCCACGCGTGCTAACACCGACCTGGAACCCTTCGTGCTGACGAGTCGATTCAACGATGTCTAACAGATAGGTTACTAATGTTTCTTCGAAGCGAACTTCACGCACGACCTTTTGAGCGTTACGAATGGATTCAACTGATACCATTGGCTTCAATTCGTCGACCGGCTCACCGGCTCGGTGCGTCAGCAGAACTTCTTGCTCAATCGCCCGATCAGGATATCCAATCGAAGTCCGAAGCAAGAATCGGTCAAGCTGACTCTCCGGTAAAGAATAGGTGCCCTCAAACTCAAACGGGTTCTGTGTAGCGACAACGATGAACGGATCCGGCAGTGCATGGGTTACTCCATCCACGGAAACTTTGCTTTCGCTCATCGCTTCCAATAAAGCAGATTGGGTGCGTGGGGGAGCTCGGTTAATCTCGTCAGCCAAGACGACATTATTAAAGATCGGCCCCGCGCTGAATTCGAATTCTCGCGTGTCACTCCGATAGATCGCGCTGCCCGTGATGTCACTGGGCAGTAAGTCTGGGGTGAACTGAAGCCGAGAAAAGCTTCCCTCGATGCTCTGGGCCAACGCCTTCGCTGCGAGTGTCTTCCCAACACCCGGCACATCTTCGAGCAACACATGTTCGCCGGCCAGCAGTGAGATTACTAGGAGTTGTACCACATCTGGCTTGCCCAAAACGACTCGCTCGATGTTCTCGCGCAGTAACTGTGACGTTTTAAACGCTTCCTGCGCCATGAATCAAAATCCAACAGAAAAGAGGGTGTTCCGGTCCAAATCCTCGTCCAGTTTACTCGAGTGTCATCCCCGCGTCTGGTGGCCTGGCCGCTCGGCATTCAAAAATCAGCTTTGCCACGTCGTTCACTGCTGGTGGAGGTTACCTCTTTCGGCCTGGTTTTCCGCCGGAAATCGCTATTCTCGCAGCATGTGATCTGGCTGGTAGACGGAATCGAGCCGCCCGTTTGGTAAGGCATCGGAACCGGGGATACGCATCGAACTGGGCTAGATCGGCCAGCCGAGACATCGTCATGTTTGCGAGAATCTTTTGCTCCCCCGACCCACTTGGATCTTAAGTACGTTTGTCCTGGCTATAAAAATCGCAATCCGGACCGGGGATGTCGTCAAGATGGCTGGTTGCGATTGCTGCGGACATTGACAGTGCCTCAGCCCACGAGCTCGTTTGGGGGAATTGTGATGATGTCGGGCGATTGAAAACGTTGACGCCCGACCCAGAAGGATCGCATGTTAAAAATCGGCGAAACTTTGATAGGCAACTGTCTCGCATCTTTTTGCCTCAAACAAAAGGCACGATTCTGAATCAATCGTGTGACTGGCCGGCACCAAAGGTATGGTTTTCTTGTCACGTTTGCACGGTTTAGCAGCGTTTACGTTGTGACAAAAGCCAATTGGCAGCAACGGGAAATAGGCCCAGCATTGCAAAGGCGATGGTAATCTGAATTAACTGCGAAGAAGTGAATACGGCTCCTGCTCCTTCGTCTGCCAGCGTCTGCAACGTAGGGACGCGAGAACCAGCGTAAACATAAAGGCAGGTCCCCGGCAGCATGCCAAGCTGACTGACCCACCAAAAAGTGGTGACACGAATTGGCGTTAGCCCCATAACCAAATTAATGACGAAAAATGGAACCAGAGGGATCAGGCGTAACGTGAAGAGGTAAAAAGCTCCCTGCTGCTTCAAATGCTCGTTAAAGGAGGTAAGCCGATCCCCAAATTTTAATTGGACTGTATCTCGCAACAAAAATCGGCTCGTCAAAAAGGCGATAGTCGCGCCAAGTGTCGAAGCAAAGCTGATCAATATGACCCCGGGAATAAAACCGAAATACCAGGCGTAAAGCAGCGACAACGCCGCAGCACCCGGTAATGATAAACCGGTTACTAGAACGTAAACGCATAGAGCAATCCCGTAGACAAGTAATGGGGACTGTTGCCGTAAATCTTGCAGTTGGGATTCCTTCGTTGCCAAATAGTTGAGTTCGACAAACTCGCCGAACCGCCAGAACAAAAGACCGGCGGTTATGACCAAAACCGACAAGGTGACTGGCTTGAGCCATTTCCGTCGGCCGCTTTGATTTTCGGAGGGCTCTTTTTTAGCCAAAGAGTGCTCGGGCTTATTTGCTGGTCGAGTCATTTCTAAGTTTCCCTGACGATGCGATTCCGTCTTGCCTGCTCTCTGGATTTGCTTTTCACTCATTCCGCAGATGTTGAATTTACTTGAATTGTGGTAGCGAATTTCTCTGACGACCCCTATTCCGCTGCTGTCGGTCTACGATGCTGGTGGCTGGGGAATTAGAGGTGGTGGATCTCACCGCCGCATGGTTGCTGCGTGTCTGTCGCTGATCTGTTACCTGTTTGATCACACTCCAGGGAAGAATCGATGCGAGGATTTTCAAGTTGCAAGCAATGGTGGTTTCTGTTTTTTGGCGGGATCACCCTGCAAATTGCTGGTGCTGGTAGCCCCGTCTACGTCGGCACACGCAAGCATTCGAATCAATCGATGGATACGGTTGACCACACCGAATGGAAACGGTTGCTATTAAAATTTGTTGACGAGGATGGCCGAGTCGACTAAGCGGGATGGAAAAAATCAGCCGCAAATCAAGGGGAACTGGATCTTTATCTAAACTCGCTTTCGGCGGTGAATCGTGAGATCAAGGCCAAGCGAGAATCCCAGTTGGCGTTCTGGATCAACGCTTACAACGCGGTAACGATTCGAGGCATCCTGCGGGAATATCCCACCACGAGTATTCGCAGCCATACGCCTCGATTGTTTGGTTACCACATTTGGAAAGACCTAAAGTTATACGTTGGTGGAAAACCATATTCACTTGATCAGATCGAGTATGAAGTACTTCGACAGATGGACGAACCACGCATTCATTTCGCGATCGTCTGTGCCTCCATCAGTTATCCGAACTTATTGAACGAAGCCTACGTTCCGGGAGAACTTGAAATTCAATTAGCAGCAAACGCCAAGGATTTTTTTCGCGCGAGCAGAACTTTCGCTACGACGGGTTTGCGAATCGGTCTCATTTGTCGGCCATGCTTAATTGGTTCTCCGAGGATTTTAGTAGTAACCAATCCGAGATGCTCAAGGCAATCTCGGATTGGTTGCCGACTGAATCGGCGATTCGCGCAGCACGTAAGAGTTCGCCAAGCGTCTCGTACCTTGAATACAACTGGAGCCTCAATCGCTAGTGAATCAATCAGGCAAGACGCAATCGCATTGCTGCGTTGCATCTTGGCTGGCGAGAGTTTTCAAATTTCCAAAGTTGATCTACCAAATACGGACGCGATCTTCTGGTTTTAGATACAGCGGATCCGTCGGCTTGATCTGAAACGCTTCGTACCAAGCGTCCATGTTGCGGACGATCCCGTTGACGCGGAATTCGCTCGGGCTGTGGGGATCGGTGATCAATCGTTTCAGCAACTCCGGTTCGCGATAAAGACGACGCCAGATTTGCCCCCAGCCAAGAAAGAAACGTTGGTCGCCGGTCAGTCCATCGATGATAGGCGCTTCTTTTCCCTTCAGTGATAGACGGTAAGCTTCGAGCGAAACGCTCAAGCCACCGAGGTCACCAATGTTTTCGCCGAGTGTCAATTTTCCATTGACGAAGTTACCTTCAACCGGTTCGAATTCATCGTATTGCCCGACCAATCCGCCAGCCCGACGTTCGAATTCTTCACGATCCAACTCAGTCCACCACATGCGAAGATTGCCGTTGCCGTCAAATTTGCTTCCTTTGTCGTCAAAGCCGTGGCTTAACTCATGGCCGATGACAGCGCCGATTGCGCCGTAATTCACAGCATCATCTGCATTCATATTGAAGAAGGGTGGTTGCAAGATTGCCGCTGGGAAGACGATCTCGTTCATTACGGGGTTGTAGTAAGCATTGATCGTTTGTGGCGTCATATACCATTCATTGCGGTCGATTGGTCCGTCCAATTTTTCCAATTGTCGTGCATGCTCGAAGCGAGCCGACGCCATGAGATTTTTTGCCAAGATCGGCGAGTTGATTTTCAAAGCCTCATAATCTTTCCAAGTGTCGGGGTAGCCGATTTTGGTGGTGAACATAGAAAGTTTTTCGAGTGCTTGTTTTTTGGTGCCTTCACCCATCCAATCGATTTTCTCGATCCGATTCGCGAATGCGAGCTTCAAGTTATTCACCAGTTCGTTCATTCGGGCTTTTGCTTCGGGCCGAAAATATTCTTCGACGTACAATTGGCCGACCAATTCACCAAGAACACTTCCCGTTACGTTCACGCCACGTTTCCACATTGGCTCTTGTTCGGTGATTCCGCTGATTGCCGTGCTATGGAAAGCAAAATGCTGTTTCTCCAGAGTTTCACTTAGGCTACTCGCGTACGCATCGATCAGGTGAAATCGGAGATATTGCTTCCAGGCCTCGAGATCGTATTTGTCATACATCTTGCCGAAGGCAGTGAAGTAGCTTGGCTGGCGGACTACAAAGGTTTTTTGACCTTCAATACCGGTTGCTTTGGCGTACCTTGACCAAGGGAAACCAGACACCAAGTCTGCCAGTTCTTGGGATGACAATTTGTTATAGGTTTTCACGGGATCTCGATTTTCGGTCTTGGTCCAGTGGTTTTTCGCGATCTCTGTTTCGATCTTAAAAATAGTTTGGGCTGCCTGCTGAGGGTTTTCGGACCCAATTTGGGTGAGCATCTCAGTGATATATTCTTTCAGTTCATCGCGTAGTTTCTGATACCGCTCCTCATCCTCGAGGTAATAGTCACGATCCGGGAGCGTTAAGCCGCTCTGTGTTACGTAGACCGCGTACTGGTCGCTCTTTTTAGCGTCATTATTCACGTATTCCCCGAAAGGGCCGCCAACGCCGTTTCGTGAGAGTGTTCCCATGACGCGGGCGAGTGCTGATTTCGTTTCGGCGTTATCAATCGCCACGATTAGCTTGGCAATTGGTTTGGTCCCAGCTTTGTTGCGAGCCTTGAGGTTGAGAACTGAACGGTAAAGATCGCCAACCTTCTGTTTAGCCGTTCCTGCGGGCGCGTCGGTTTCAGCGGCTTTCTCAATTAGTTCTCTCACTTCCGCGCGGGTTTTGTCATCCAGCAGGGTGAAGATCCCGTAATTCGATTTGTCCGAGGGAATTTCGGTATCTTCTAACCATTTTTGGTTCGAATACAGATAGAAATTTTCACCTGGATCAATCGCTGTCGCGATTAGATCTTGATCAATGCCCGAAACTTTGTCCGCTGCCGGATCAGCCCCGTTTACGGGGATTGACGCAGCGAGTGCGGCTAAAAATGTGCCTGCGAGTAACCAATCCGTCCGAGTCTTCATCGCCAAACCTGTTGATGTGTGAAAAATACGTTAACGGTCGCCGGACAACCTAGGGGATGCGTCCGGTTTATTCCCGACAATCGTCCGTCAGGCCGCCGAGGGGGCAGCGGGTATTCGGTGAATGGGAACATCAAGATAGCTGCTTCAGTTACCAGTATGGTACGTGGCAGTCGCGCAATTGTTAACGCCACTCACTGCACCAGTCTTTGGTTCGAACCCCGCTTCGGATTCGCCACTCACGTAACTCCGCCAAAAGACGGGCTCGATGGGGTGCGGCGGAAGTGTTGTTCCAAAGGTTCTGACATTCATCTGGATCATTGACTAGGTCGAACAGTTGGCCATCGGGTTGATCGAGAAAATGGACTAGCTTATGCGACTTATCTCGCACCATGGTCATGAATTCACAACCGGTTAACACTGCGTCTCGGACCTGTTCACAATAGACATAGGGACGACCTGCGAACGTTTTGGCGGTCTCGGGCTGAAACGCCGCGGCCAGGGATTCGGCTTCCCAGTCAGTCGGCACCGGCAGCCCTGCCCATTCCAAAATTGTGGGGCCGATGTCCATTTGTTGGACCAATTGTTTCACGGTCCTTCCCGATCCGAATCGCCCGGGGGCCCAGACGATCATTGGAACTCTGGTGATCTGTTCGTACATCGTCCACTTCTGACTTTGCCCGTGATCGCTTAGGCAGTCACCGTGGTCGCTTGTGAAAATGATAATGGAATCGTCTAGGTAGTTTTTACGATCGAGTGCTTCGATAATTTCGCCGATCTTCTCGTCGATCATACTGACGTTGGCAAGGTAGAAGGCCCGTTGACGATGCCGTTGTTGTTCGGACGGATTCAGGTCCATGATCACCGAGTCGTGGTCGATGTCTTGGTTGTGTTGACGCAATTCTTTGAGGGCAGGCGGCAATGAATCGAGCTCATCATCCGTGACCGGCAACAGAGGCAGGTCACGATTCAGGTAACGCTCTGCGAAACGAGGTACGGGATCGTAGGGCGGATGAGGCCCAGGAAAGCCGATCTGTAGAAACAGTGGGTTGAGCTTTGGTTTATTATCAATCCACCACCGGGCCATATCACCGACAAACATATCGGGATGTGTGTCCTCGGGGAGTTCCCAGAGAAAAGCACCCAGTGCAGAGTGATAGTCTTTCCTCTGTCGGTAGAACTCGCGCTGTTGTTTGACCAGTCCTCGATACCGTAAAGCCTTGTCCCATTCGTCAAAAAAATACCTGCCTTCGAGGTAGCGGTCTTTGTTTTCAACCACAAACCGTTCGTGAAAACCGAGTTCCGTTTGAAATGGCCAGGTGTGCATCTTGCCGATATTGGTGCAGTAATATCCTGAATCGTTCAGTTGTTGGATCCAGCTCCGTCGCCATGTGTCTGCATTCTTCAAAATGCCCGTCGTATGTGGGTAGTACCCTTTGAATAAACTTGCTCGGGCGGCAGCACAGGATGCTGCGGTCACATGGCATTGATCAAATGAAACTCCTTCTCGGACCAGTCGGTCTAAATTTGGGGTGTCGACATGGGGAAAGCCGAGCGCCGCGATTGTGTCGTATCGCTGCTGGTCAGTAATGATGAAAATGATGTTAGGGCGTGGATCGCCCTCCACGGTTTTCTGAACAAACATCAGGTTCTCGTGCCATGAGGAACGTTTATTTCGACGCCAACCTATCCGATCTGACCGGGTAGGGAATAGGCATCCCTCTGGCAAGTCAGCCGCCAGACTGCAGACTGCTGCCTTGATTGATCCGGTTTAACAGCAATGCGGGGCTGGATTCGTTTCGTCCGCTGACGCAACCATCAAGCTTTTGACTATACTGAGCGACTGTGAGTTAGCTTTCGAATTGCACCCCGAAGCTCCTATGCCTGTCGCACTGTTTGTCCCCTGCTACATCGACCAATTCTACCCCGATGTTGCCGTCGCAACGCTCGAATTGCTTGAGCGTCTTGGCCTCGATGTTGTCTTTCCAGATGCTCAGACTTGCTGTGGTCAACCGATGGCCAATACAGGCTGTGTTACCGAAACAGCACCGGTCGCGCGGCGCATGGTCGAGATTTTTGCCGATTATGATGCGGTGATTTGCCCCTCAGGCTCTTGTACCGCGATGATCCGCCATCATTACGCGGAGTATTTCACTGAGAATTCTGCCCAATATCAAAAGGTTGCAAGTCGCAGCTTTGAACTTTGCGAATATCTGCATGATGTGCTGCAACTGACGCGATTGAACGTCACGTTTCCACATCGGGTTTCCTTACACCAAAGTTGCCACGGTTTACGTGAGCTGAGACTCGGTGGCTCCAGCGAGAGTATGACTCCGCGGGTCGACAAGGTACGCGAAATTTTGAAACTGGTGGAAGGCATTGAGTGGTGTACTCCACAGCGAAGCGATGAGTGTTGTGGCTTCGGTGGAACCTTTGCGGTTAACGAACCGGATATTTCCGCGGCCAGGGGGCGCGATCGAATCACGGATCACTTGGCGACCGGTAGTCATGTGATTACATCGGCCGATATGAGCTGCTTGATGCACTTGCAGGGACTCATTCGTCGCGAAGACCATCCAATCACCGTGATGCACGTCGCACAAATCCTTGTCGGCCGCCCCGTGATTCGTTCCGCATCTCACGCAAATCACCGTTCTCCCTACCCCAACCCAAGCGAAACGATTCGATGAAACTGCCGATCGTCGATCATCCCACCGCCGCGCGGCCGTTCGTCACCAATCCGAAACGTTCACAATGGCACGATAAAGCGTTGTGGTTTGTGCGCAGCAAACGTGACAAGCAGGCGGGCGGTGTCTCCGAGTGGGAGCACCTGCGGGAACTCGCTTCAAAGATCAAAACACACACGATTGCCAATCTTGCGGATTACCTCGT
>JAYZAR010000299.1:0-10369 GCA_036339635.1 Planctomycetota bacterium
GGGCAAGCCTCGAGCGAGCAGGAGGTTGCGTGTCGTTGTCAAATTATAATGTCGGACAAAGATCGTCAGGAGAGATTTCAAAGCGGGATCTCAGTGGACCGCTTCATTGGATTGCATCGTGGGATCTTCAACGCTGGCAAGTTCGACTTTCAGTTCGATCTCTTCGCCTTTGCGGAACACTTTGACTTTTTGAATCGATCCGACCGGCAAGCGTTCGATGACTTCTTGTAAGCTGCCGGGATCACGAACACGTTCCCCCGCAAATTCAAGGATCACGTCCAACGGTTTGATCCCGCCTCGTTCGGCCGCCGAGTTTTCAATCACTTGGTAAGCCAAAACCCCCAATCGGATGGGCAGGTCAAAGCGGCCGGCGATCCTGGGGTTCAACTCGGCCATACGAATCCCGATGGCTGCTCGCCGGACCGAGCCGTGTTGGGCTAGTTCATCGGCTATCCACTTGGCTTGGTTGATTGGGATCACGAATCCGATCCCCTGGTATCCGCCATTGCGCGTAGCAATCGCGGTACTGATGCCAACCACCTGTCCATCTAGGTTGATCAGCGGGCCGCCTGAATTGCCAGGATTGATGGCGGCATCTGTTTGGATCAAGCGACCACGGTTGATTCGTTGCAAGGTTCGATCCTTGGCACTGATGATGCCGGCGCTGACGGTCGCCTCGAGTCGAAATGGGCTGCCGATCGCTAAAACCCAATCGCCGATTTCCAGCGTGTTGGAGTCCCCTAGCGGCGCGAAATCGAAGGGTTCATCTCGCGTGATCCGAAGGGTTGCTACATCACTGTCCGCATCCCCACGGACTTCCGTGGCTTCGATTTCGGTTTCGTCTGCCAATTGAATCACGACACGTTTGGCTCCACGGATCACGTGATTGTTGGTAATGACCATCCCGTCGCTGCTGACGATGACTCCGCTGCCCAAGCCTGACAATTGCCGATCGTTGGCTTCGTCCTCGGACTGTTCCGATTCATTGGTTGATTCGCCCTGTTCCGGGGCGACATTTTGGCCGTAAGAGAGAATGGTCACGACCGAAGGAGTCGCAATTCGAGCGGCACGCCGAAACGCTTGAGACAAGGCAAGGGCTGGGATGGTGACCTCCGAAACGGTGATTCCGGGATCGGCAGCTTCGCCGGTGGATGCAGCTTGATTAGACGGTGCGGCCGCCGTTTGCTGATTTTGTTCGCTCTGCTCCTGGGCGAAGCACTTTCGAGCGACCATGGTGTTGACCAGTAACAGCATTGACCCGATCGTACACAGATGAACGCGAAGGTTCGGAGGGAAAGTCGTCTTGATCATCATGAAGCCATTTTCACAGAGAATGTCGGAGCCGTGGTCGTTTCGCGACGGCGATTCTTGCGGCGGTCGATCGCATTGAAGGCCGGAATCCAATATAACGCTCACCGTGCGATTGTACCGGCCCTCCAACCGTAGGCTCTGTTCCTTCCGCGGAAATCTTCTCTCCCTCTAATCTGCAAACGCCTATTTCACCCTGAGCTGGTTCTGGTGACAACGGGAGTCGTCATCGGCAGCAAGTTGCTGGGGTTCGCCTGCGAAGTATCGGGCAGTGCGAATTTTGCCGCCAGCTCGAGTCTGCTGAAAACCATTCGTCGCTTGGAAAACTGACTCTCATTCGTCCACTCAATATCGCTCGATCACTGCACTGCCGACCTTAAAAGAACCTGATCTACGATGCTTGTCACAACCTTATTGAGAAAAAAACGCGATGGCGGCACCCTGCAGCGGGATGAAATTGAATTTCTGATTGATGGTTATTGCCGGGGCGATGTGACGGAATACCAGATGTCGGCGTTTGCGATGGCGGTGGCGATCCGGGGCATGGATCCATTGGAAACAGCCACGCTGACCCGTGCGATGCTTGCCAGCGGAAAGTTATTGCAACGTCCTGACGTTGGAAAATCGAAAACGGAGCGACCACGGGTCGATAAGCACAGCACTGGCGGTTTAGGCGACAAGGTTTCCTTGATCTTGGCGCCACTACTCGCTGTCTGTGATCTCGATGTGCCGATGATCAGTGGCCGCGGCCTGGGGTCGACCGGTGGCACGCTGGACAAACTGGAGTCGATTGCTGGATTCCAGACCGACTTTGAGGCGGATCAATTAGATCGCATACTCGCTGACTGCGGTGCTTTCATTGCCGGCGCTACTCAACACATTGCTCCGGCCGACCAGAAGCTTTACGCCTTGCGCGACGTAACCGCAACGGTGGAATCGGTTCCGCTAATTACAGCGAGCATTTTAAGTAAAAAATTGGCCGCCAATCTGGATGCTTTGGTGATGGATGTGAAAGTTGGTCATGCAGGATTCATGAAAACACCAGAACAAGCCTTAGAGTTGGCAAAGTCGCTTGTAAGCGTAGGTGGCCAAGCAGGGTTGCCGACCACCGCTTGGCTGACCGATATGGATCAACCGCTTGGTGAAGCGATCGGCAATGCGATTGAGGTTAATGAATCGGTCGAGATTTTGCGGGGGGCGGGCGGACCTGTCCGTGATTTAACGATCGAATTGTGCGCCGACCTGTTGGAGCGTACGAACGTTGCCGACGATATGGACAGTGCTCGAACGATGCTGGCTCAACGGCTGGACAGCGGTTTAGCGATGGAGCGGTTTGAGCGAATGGTGGCGGCCCAAGGTGGAAAGTTAATGCATCCTTTGCCGCTTGCTGCCTCCTATCCGATTCTGGCTCCTCGGCAGGGCTACCTCAGAAACTTTGATTGTGCTGCGATTGGAGATGCAGTGGTTTGTCTTGGGGGTGGTCGGCGCAAAGTTGGGGATCGAATTGACCATCAGGTTGGAATTCGGGTCCATGGTCGCCTAGGTGATTTCTTCGAAAAATCTCAGCCGGTCATGACGCTGTATTGCTCGGTCACTCAAGCGGATCAATATATTAAGCTGCTCGGTGATTCGTTCGATCTGAGCAGCGAACGGGTGGAGTCACGGCCGCTTGTTTTGAAGCGATTGGGGATTCCCGGTCTGGAACAATAAACGCGAAGCCGGGTGAAACGCCGTGGAGGGTCCACCATGTCAAACGCAGAACTAACGAGCGATCAGGTTGAACGCTTGGTGCGGCACGCCATTGATGCCCGAGATCAGGCGTACGCTCCCTACAGTCATTTTTACGTCGGGGCTGCTTTGATGCTGTTCGATGATCGAATCTTGACCGGCTGCAACGTGGAGAATGCTAGTTACTCGCTAACTCTGTGCGCTGAACGGGTTGCTGCCGTCAACGCGATAGCCGCTGGCTACCGGCATTGGCGAGCGATCGCGGTAGCGAGTGTGGGGGGCGTCGCACCATGTGGCGCTTGCCGCCAATTTCTGGCCGAGTTCCAGTTAGATATACCCGTGATCATGGTCGATGTGATCGATGGGGCGAAGCGGATTTCCAAGCTGTCAAAACTGTTGCCCGATGCGTTTGATGGATCGAGTCTACCCAGTTCTACTTGAGTGAAGGACCTGACCTTGGAGAGCGTCTTTGAGTGAGCGTTGTTGTTGCGGTCGACTCTTCCGGCGGTTTCATTCGTTCAGATTGCGTCGCGTTGACTGGGTGGTCCAGTTCGCTTGCCGCTTAGAGGCTCGGCATGAGCCGACTCGTTCTGGCATGATGTGGCATCGTGCTCGCGCTCTCGCCCTAAAAAGTTACTTTTGCAAGCCAGGCTTCGCCAACGATGGGCCAGGCTCCGGCAACGATGGGCCAGCCCAGCGAACCCTTCGTTAAAGCCTCACGCCACTGTTCGGGTGGATCGCACGACAAGATCGAGTGGTAAAGCCACGGAGGGTGTGCCTTGCCATCGTCGAGTCCGGTGGCTGCCGTTTGGAGTCGGATTCCGAATGAGAATGAAAGTATTGTCTCGGGCCAGCTGACGACTTCTCGGGTTTTATCGATGGCAAATCAACCGCCCGCTCTTGGTGCTATTGAGCCTTGGATCGGCTGAACCGGTGCGATGTTTGGGGTGGGGTGCGGCGTGGTTCTATGGTGGCGGACCGCGAAAGACGTCGATTGAAACGAGCTGGAGTCAGCAAAAGAAGAGTCGATTGCCGCAATAATTTGGCACATTTTTTTATTTTCCTGTGCGTAGGTTTATGATGCGCCCAGAAAATGTCAGACTTTCGCCATAACTTGTGGCGACGCAGTTTCCCAACTGAGTCAAATTTTGACTCTCAAGCTTGCCGCACACTTTCAAGGACTGTTCCATGGCCAACGTGATCGATGAATCCTCCCCCCAGTTTGGTACCGCACCTCAGAAATCAGGATCGAAGGGCTGTCTTTACGGATGTTTGGCGGTCATCGTCGGCGGCGTGTTATTAGTTGTTTGTGCCGGTGTTGGTGGTTGGTGGTTTGTCAAAGGGCAGATTGAGAAATTCACGTCGACCGAGCCTCAGCCGATTCCCACTGTGGAATTCAACGAGGAACAGATGGCCGAGTTGCAGACTCGCGTGGATACGTTCACCGCGGCAATCGAAGGCACTGAGCAACCTCAAGAGGATCTTGTTTTGACGGCGGATGACATCAATGCCTTGATCAATTCCTCGGAACAGTGGAAAGGAAAGCTTTATGTGACCATTGAGAATGATGAAGTTTCGGGTGATGTGAGCATTCCACTCGATGGAGTTCCCGGAGCGTCGGGACGATACTTTAATGGTTCAGCGAGTTTGTCGGTCAAAATGCAGAACGGCAAGCTTTTTGTGAGCTTGGTTGATGCCGAAGTCAACGGCGAGCCAGTGCCTCAGGAGATCGTCGACTCGCTCGCCGCAGAGAACTTGGCAAAGGATGCCTACAAGGATCCAGAGACCAAGAAGGTGCTCGATCGGCTGGAGGATATTCGGACCGTAGGTGACAAGCTGATCTTGAAACTTAAACGCGACGAAACTTCCGAGGATGTGACAGAAACGCCCCCGGCCGATGAATCGGCCACTGAGAGCAGTGACGGCGAGCAAGCTCCGACGACCGGTGATGGCGATGCAGAGGAGCCCAGTGAGTCAGGCGAAGCCATTGAATCGAGTGAGCAGGCTGAAACTGAGTTGCAGCCTGCGGATCCGTCATAAATCCCTGCTCTTTCTCAAAGATTGATTGCCCGACGCTGTGTATGATCAGCGTTGGGCCGTCACACCAAAGAACACGGCAGCCGTTGGATTTTGAGGCTCTAGCCGTGCACGATCGTGTTCGTACCGGTGAGTCTTGCATGCCACGATTCGGATGCAGCGAAGCTGCGAGCCGCTCTGCTCGTGGCGGTTTAACTTTGCAGGTCGACCTTGATTCCGCCGATCATCGCTGCCAGCACGTTGTAGAGTACGGCTCCGATGATTCCGAAGATGAATCCAAGGCCTCCATAGATAATCGGCATAAGAATCATCGCCCCCACGCCTCCGACAAGGCCGCCGATCATGGCATTGCCATCGCCCGCTGCGGCGACGCCTAGGATCGCCATTAGCGAGACCAGACCGCCGATGAGTAGCCCCAGCAGAGCGTAGAGTCCGCCGATCATCAGGCCGGCTGAGACAATGTCGATTCGCTTCACCGAGACCGTCCGCATCGCGGTAGTTTGAATGGGGTTGGTAGGCGACTGAGTGGGGGTATTGTAAGGATTGTTGGACATCGGTTTTCTGCCTGAACTGGTGCGAAGCGTCAGTTTCAAAACGGCCAGACGCAAGCTTGGCCTGCTGATTAAGATGCAAATAGGTTAACAGGTTTTGCGTCGGCGTTTGGCAGGATCCGTCGAGACTGTTGTTCGATTTGGTGATTTGTAGCTGGTGTAATTCGGAAGGCGAGTGACTGCATTCGAGCAAAGTTTACAGCATTGAAAATCATTCCTTGAGGCGATGATGTAGCGGTCACGCGACGGAGCTCTAACAGGACGGAGCTCTGATAGGACGTACGGTAATCAACGTTTGCCTCAAAGTGCACGTTGTTTAGGAAGCAGAATTGGTCAAGTTCGTATTCATTCTGGCCTGATATTCCTGCATTCTGGCCTGATATTCCTGCAGTCCATGCAAGGCGTGGTGGAGCACACCGCATTCCAGATCGACGGTCTCGCATTGGTGAAGGATTCCACAAAGCCGCCGTACGGATCGTTCAATCCATGGTTCGTTGAGCATGCGGTCGGGTGCCGACAACGCAATAAACTCAAGAACATGTCCGGTCGTACCCAGTGATTCACCTAAGTCGCGTGTCCAGCCGGGGCGGTGAAGGTAATCGATGCCGTAAGACCCGTCCGGATTTTGATTTTGACGAGCGTTTTCGATGGCGTTGGCCAAAACCATTTCAGCGTCTGCCCAGACGCCGGTAATTGGCCTACCCTCGACGCGGCGTTTCGACAGTGCCGCGGCAATCCCGATCAAGCGATGAGTACCGCCGCAAACGCTTGATGGAATACTCTGATTAACTTCTGATCGCACCAAGTCTTCAATCGAATAGGAAATGCCATCGCGGGCGGTCCAGCGGTGATCGGTATCGCGGTACTGGGTCAGTGCGATCAGTGTCCAGCTGAACTCTAGTTCGAGATTACGGGGCAGGTCGTACTCGACTTGTCGGACCCAGTCCTCGATCGTCATCGCCGGTTCAGCCAAGCCGACTCTTGTCTCTGACGTCAGGCCCGACTGCGAGAGCACGGCAAGCCACTGGTCGCGGTGTCCCTGCCCGATTTTGGTGGAAGGTTGCATTTCCATCCGCAACCCAAAACGTGGCGGATCGCCAAGGCGGTCACCTCGATTGGGTTCAAAGCCAGCAACCGGTTTACCCTGCAGCAGGTAGTCGATCGCGATCTGAGGACCATCGACGGTTTCCAGTGTGAACTGGTCGCCATAAGCGAGTATCCCGTGGAGGATTTGCCATGCCCCGTGGGTTTGAATGGATAGTCGACGCTGAACGCGGTTCTGTTCGAGCGTTCGCTGGACAAGTTCAGCGATCGGTTCTTCGGCCGGTGGATTAGCTGACGGTGGTAGGGATGGATTCCCAGCCAATGGGCAGCCGAGGCACAGCAGAGACGAAACGAATAGGAACGCGGATGCAGCACGCATCCCTTGTAGACTGGACACGAATCAGGCCGTTGTCAATCATTTACTCCTGATCGGCATCTTCCTCATCGTCACGATAATAGGTTCGAACCTTCTCCGGATACGGATCGATCGCCAATTGGTCCGTCAAGAATTCTTTGTTCTTCGCTTGTCGCAAGACCGTGATGACATCGCCATAGCTACCACCCACTTGCACGATGCCGCGAATGACGGAAGCCAAATCGTTGGGGACTTGGACTTGTTGATCGTCTTTACCCAGCCGGAAATGGCTGATACGGATCTCGCCAGCTTTGCTTGGACTAGGTTTCAGTATCAAACCACCCACTCGCAAGAATTCGGGGATCTGTAGCGTTCCGGTCGCCCCCATCAAGACGATTTCTGGGGACTCGCGAAGGGAAACGATCACCGCCGGGGTCGATCGAGAGTTCGTCGTGTATAGAAAGAACGGCCCGACGGGATTGCCAGTTAGAACGCTCTTGGCATCCGGTCGGCGACGCATGGCGACAAACGCGCCGTACCTCGTTTCTAAGCTTGGTTCGTCGATCAGCTCTTGAAGGGAGTTTAAAGCAGCGTAAGTCTCCATGCCCTGCAGCGCTAGCAGAGCCCAGTAGCGGAATGCTGGTTCTTCGCGGGCGGCGGTTTGCAACGGTTGAATCGCTTCCTCGCGATCCAGATAGGCGAGTGCTTCCGCGGCGTAGAAACGAATTTCAGCATTGTCCGAGTTCAGTCCACTGATCAGTGTTGGGACGGCGCTCTCGCCCATTGCCTCTAGCTTGACACTCGCATCACGGCTGGTCGTTGGATTACTCAGGCGTTCGGCCAATTCAGCCAACTGTTTTTGGGTGTCCGACGCTATCGCGTTGCCGCTGATGGACAGGATCGTGTTCATCATCCGCTGCAAATTATTCCGATATCGCGGGTGAACATCGATTTCGATGTAGTCATCTTCGAGTGGTTTTGCGATACCGCGGCGTGTCGTTCCATCGAAGAAGAAGTATCGTTTATTGATGGAGTCACTGAGCAGTTTCGCCATTTTTGCGTGCTGAAACTCAGGTCGCAGTACCAATCCAAGCTTGCGGCTGACCTGGACGCGGCCACCGGATAAAACATTGCCTTCGAGCTTGAGTGATTCGTCCTCACCAGGAGTATGGCTCGCCCGCGTCAAGACGGGGCCGACCCCAATAGCGAGAACTTCGCTTTGCTTCACAACGTTTTGGATCAGTTGTTGCTGACGCAGGCGTGTGTCGAGCAGCCAGCCATGGCGGAGATTACTGGCACGGCTTTCGGTAGGGGCCAAGATCCGAATATCCAACGGGTCGCCCCGTTGAGCACCCGGCGGAATGGTGGCGCGGACTCGTACCAATGCGGTTTCAGCGCTTTCCAGAAAGCGGTTCGGGTCGATCACATCGTGCCGTTTCATCTCTTCGATCAATGCGTCCCGGTATCCAGATGGGTCCGCTGGGCCACCAGTACCTGGCAGCCTGTTGATGGCGCCCACGCCGTCAACTTCCAGAGGACGCATGCCGAAGGGTGCCGCTGCGTCTCCGATGAACTTTGGCGGATCGGGGATCCGCATCAGATCCGCCAACCTTGCGTCGCGATCGGCTTCTTCACTGTCACGCCAGAGCGAGGAGCAGCCAGTCGAGGCGAGCGCCAGCGGGCCTGCCATGAGCGACAAGAGTTGTCGCCGGGTCACGAATTGGAGCTTTGGCATCCGGCGCTCGCTCTGGGGCTTTGGGGAATCGATTTTTGGACATTGACGGACTCTTAGGTGATAGCGGCGATGGCGTCTCGAGGGCAAGATCAGCCCAAAAACTCGGATTCGAAGCGACTCCAATTTACAGCAATTCAATTTTTGGGCGTTGCAAATTTTTACGTGGGCTCACTGATTCTTGGACTGGGCTCACTCGAAGCTAATGCCGGGTAAACTCCCCTCTGGGGACGCCCTGCCTGGCAGGCAAGTTTGCCAACTGAAACCGATGAGGAATAATGATCGAGGGCTGTGCTGGAGGAATAAGGTTGAAAGAACCAAAATAATTTGCTCCCCAATATCGATCGCCTTTTTGAATTAGCTCCCAGCCGTGGCTTTGTAATCTTCCGTGAAACTGTCGAACTTGGACGGGAAATGCGTGTTCGTCACGATTTGGTTAACGGAGTGGCCCCGAGATGATCTGCCGCTGACACTCTTGACAGGAATGGAAAGACCGGCATACTTTGCGATTTGAAAGCCGAAAAACCACGTTTTTCGCGCCACAATAGCTTTGTATTCTGCTTGCTCGTCCAGGTTTGGGCCGAGCGGGACTGCTCATTGTGTGGAAATCACCCAACCGAACATTTCTTTCCATGCCCACAATCAACCAACTCGTCCGTAAACGACGCAAATTTAAAAAGAGTCAGAGCAAGTCGCCGGTACTCGAGAAATGCCCGCAGAAGCAGGGTGTTTGTTTGCAGGTCCGGACGATGACCCCCAAGAAGCCGAACTCGGCACTGCGGAAAATCTCGCGTGTTCGTTTGAGTAACGGCAAAGAGGTGACGGTTTACATTCCGGGCGAAGGCCACAATCTCCAGGAACACTCAATCGTGCTTGTTCGCGGCGGCCGAGTCCGTGACTTGCCGGGCGTTCGATACCAAGTGGTTCGGGGGTCACGTGATGCCCTCGGCGTGGAAGGTCGTAAACAATCCCGCAGCCGCTACGGCGCGAAGAAATAATCGGTTCCGAACACCTCTCAACGCACAAACTGAATAACGACACACGATGGGACGTATCACAGCAAGCCGCACCCAAATGAAGGGTGATCCGAAGCACAACTCGCTTCTGGCCAGCAAGTTCATTAACTGCTTGATGAACGATGGTAAAAAAACTACTGCTCAGCGCGTCTTTTATGACGCGTTGGACGAGATTGGTCGCCGTAATGAAACCGGTGAGCAGACTCCGATTGAGGTATTTGAGACAGCTGTCGAGAACGTGAAGCCTTACATCGAGGTTCGCAGCAAGCGAGTTGGTGGTGCCAGCTACCAGGTTCCGATGCAAGTCAGCCGAGCTCGGCAGCAGAGCTTGGCGCTGCGTTGGATTCTGCAAGCGGTGCGAGACAAGAAGGGTCGTCCGATGCACCTGAAGCTCGCAGATGAGTTCCTGGCAGCCTACAAGAAAGAGGGCGTTGCTTACACCAAACGCGAGAATACGCACCGAATGGCTGACGCCAATAAGGCATTTGCTCACTTCGCTTGGTAGACCAAACGCAGGAATAAAATTAGACCGCGATACGGGTGTTACCGTGTCGCGGTTTTTGTTTGCGCGGGAACAATCTTCTCCCAACGACCAAGT
>JAYZAR010000300.1:0-8571 GCA_036339635.1 Planctomycetota bacterium
GTTGGTGATGACAACCGGTTCGCATCATATGCAAGTCTATTGGTTCCCGCTTGCCGCGGGACGAAGCCTCGGCCAATTTCCATTGGTCTATTTAAAGGAAGCAGAACGTTGGGTCCCAAGGCATAGTTGTTTTTTACAACCCCCCGGGGACCCACCCGGGATTGAGGTAGGACGATGGAATAATACTTGCTTGCAATGCCACACGACTCATCCCAAACAAAAATTGTCACGCGACTTTTCGTTTGATACGAATGTTGCCGAGTTTGGTATCTCTTGCGAAGCCTGTCATGGGCCTGGACAGGCCCACATTAACTATCATCGGCTAGACAATGACCAACTGGGGATCGCGGAAGATCCCATTGTTAATCTAGAGAACCTGACCCACGAAAAGAGTTCACAGACCTGCGGCAATTGCCATTCGATTACGACTCACTTGCGAGCGGAGACACGAAATGAGGGTCATGCCTTTCGCCCCGGCAAAGAACTGGAGGCGTCGCGACACCTGTTTCGTATCAACGAACGTTCGAAAGCCGAATTGCAAAGACGGGGACAAAATCCCGAAGAGTTTTTTGAAGCATCCTTCTGGCCGGACGGAATGGTGCGTGTTTCCGGAAGAGAATACAACGGCTTGATTGAATCCCCTTGTTATCAACAAGGCGAAATGTCTTGCCTGTCGTGTCATGCTTTACACCAACAAACAGATGACCAGCGCGACCCGAAACTCTGGGCGGACGACCAACTGGCGATCGGCATGCGTTCGGACCAAGCCTGTTTGCAGTGCCACAACACAACTGAGTACGGGCCCCAGCACACACACCACTCCACCGCTAGTTCTGGATCAAGGTGTTACAACTGCCACATGCCCCATACAACCTACGGTTTGCTGAAAGCGATTCGCAGCCACACGGTATCGTCACCAAGCGTGCAGCATGATGATCTCCAGGCAGGTCGTCCCAATGCCTGTAATCTCTGTCATCTCGATCAAACCCTTCAGTGGACCGCTGATCATTTGGAAGAGTGGTGGAAGGTAGAGAAGCCGGCCCTGCAGACAGCGCAACGAGAAGTGGCAGCCGGTGCGATCTGGACTCTCACCGGAGACGCAAGCATCCGCGCATTGGTCGCGTGGCACCTCGGATGGCAAGCGGCACAGGAGGTCTCCGACGCAGATTGGATGAGTCGCTGTTTGATCGAACTGCTAAATGACCCATACGATGCCGTCCGGTACATCGCGTCAAGATCACTCAAGTCCATTCCCGAATATGCAGCTCCGGAATACGATCATCTAGCCGACGAGCGGCAAAGACTAGTTTGGCAGGCTGAACTAATCAAACGCTGGAATTCCGGATCGGCGGCAAGCCAACGCGGAACGACGCCAAGACTAATGATTGAAGCTGGAAGGATTTCGCAAGGCACCTGGAATTCTCTTCGGAAACTCCGGGATGAATCCCCGATTTTCTTGGACGAATGAGGTTGCCAGCATTTTTCGAACGGCGAATGTCGCTACAAATCAAAAATTGTCCCGAGCGTCACTCCAAGAGGATGTGGCTTTTGGCAAAATAAAAAAGAACCAGTCTAAAAATCATCAACGCCAAAGCCTAAAGTCAATCCAACGCAGGGGCATCTGGGTTGCCGGCATGACGCCTGTAATTGATTTGAGGATTGTCGGGTCAAATCACGTTGCCTTCGCCACCTGAACGCAAACACTCTAGCGCTGCATTTTCACCTCTATCAGAGCACCATCAAAGGGCCAGACTGATTTCACCACTCCAAACCGATAGCAAAGTACGGGAAACAGCGCCGCTGCGAATTCTTCAACCTAGGATTCACCGTCACGTCGTTGCAAGCGTTTACCGGAGAATCATTCATGCCACGCCTCCTCCTTGTGTTGGTCATTACAACGGGCACATCACTCGGCCTGAGCACGGATGCACGCGTACCATTTGGTCGTTTTTTCTTTGGCAACCGTGTTTCCAAATCGTCTGCCACACGAACGATTAGTGAACCGACGCTCTTTGGTATGGGAGTCGGCATTGGTAGCTACCCACCGTACAACTATCCTCACCCCGGACAATTCGACCCGTACCGCTTCGACAGCTACCTCTACGATCCGTATCGTTCTGGCTCATTCGAAGCCCCTGATCTTCTCAACGATCCCTACTTCCGAGAGCGTCATCGTTACGACAGCGCCTTCCCAGGTCGACGCCATCGAAAATAGCTCACTTAGAAAAGGTAGCGGGAGCCTGAGGTAGCGTGCTCATTGCTGCCTATTCGCTAAGCCGTCGTCGCTTCCTCCGAGCTAACTTGCGGATCCTCCTCCGCATCGGTATCAAGCTTTGGACTTCGCCACTCAGCTAAACGCTGAAACACAACAAAGAACGTCGGCACAAAGAGCAGCGAGAAAAAGGTTGCTGCAATCATGCCACCAACAACCGCATTACCGACCGCTTGTCGGCTCGCCGCACCGGCTCCCCTCGCCACCAACAGAGGAAGGAAGCCAAGGATGGACGAGAAGGCCGTCATCAGGATCGCACGGAAGCGTAACCTCGCTGCGTTCACCGCAGATTCCGCGATCGGACGGCCATGCCTTCTTTCCTCACTAGCGAATTCGACGATGAGAATCGCATTTTTACTCGCCAGCGCGACCAGCAACACGATACCGATTTGCGTGTAGGTGTTGTTATCAGCGCCGCGGAAAACCAACGCCATCACAACGCCCAATGCCGCGAGCGGAACGACAGCGATCACAGCAGCTGGGCTTGTCCAGCTTTCATATTGTGCCGCCAAGACAAGAAAGACTGCCACCACAGCCAGCAAGAACACCATTGCCTGCCCACCCGCTGCAGCTTTCTCCTGAAACGACATCCCCGTCCAGGCATACCCGAATCCAGGCGGCATTTGGTCGGTTGCCATCTCTTCCATGATGTTCAATGCTTCCCCTGAACTCACACCTGGTGCAGCCGAACCGTTGATCGCGGCGGCAGGGTAAAGGTTGTAGCGTCTGACCACCACCGGACCGGTTGCGTCCTTCACGTCAATGAGGGCACTCAACGGCACCATCTCACCGCTTAGATCACGAACCTCGAGATCGCCTATGCTTTCCGCCGTCGCCCGATACTCCGCTTCCGCCTGTATCCGCACCTGATACGAACGATTATTCAACGTGAAATCGTTCACATAAGCTGAGCCAAGATAAGCTTGAAGCGTTTGAAAAACACTACTCAAAGGCACATCCATTGTCTTCGCCTTGGTGCGATTCACATCCGCAAAGAGTTGCGGTGCGTTCGCGCGGAACGTTGAGTTCAACGAGGCGAGGTCTGTTTGGCCAGACCCTGCCGCCACCAAACTCTGGGTCGTCGCCTGTAATCGCGTGTAACCGGCATTACCTTGATCCAGTACCTCCATCTGGAATCCACCGGCCGAACCAAGGCCATCGATTGGGGGCGGAACGAATGGAAAGACAATCGCGCTCTGAATCTCACTGAAGCGACGCCGCAATTTGCCAACAATCGAACGCAAACCTAAATCAGGATCCGTACGCTCGTCCCACGGATCCAAAACAATCACGCACATTCCGAGATTCGACCCCGCGTTCCCGCCCAGCAGCGAGTACCCAGAAATCGACAAGTAACTGGCAACCCCCGGAATATCACCGTAAATCTCATCCAATTCGGCCATCACCTTGCGGGTCCGCTGGCTCGAGGCGGAATCGGGCAATTGCACATCGGCGAATAAGTAGCCTTGATCCTCGGCCGGAACAAAGCCTGTTGGCAATGAGCCAAAGCTGAGCCCTGTTAACGCTACTAATCCACCGTATACAACTAAAACGATCACCAGCAGGCGAACGAACCAACGAATGACAAACGCATAGCCACCGGTAACCGCATCAAAGCCCCGATTAAACAGGCGAAACCCAATAAAAGAAGAATCCCTCGGTGCTCGCAACACGATCCCACAAAGTGCAGGACTTAGCGTGAGAGCGTTGATCGTACTGATCAGCACGGCTGCTGAAATCGTTACGGCGAACTGTCGAAATAATTGTCCCGTGATCCCACTCATAAAAGCACTGGGGACAAATACGGCGAGTAGCACAAGCGTCGTTGCAACTACCGGTCCGGTAATCTCGCTCATCGCTTTGGTCGCGGCTTCCTTAGGTAGCAAGCCAGAGGCCAGGTGCCGGGACGTATTTTCCACCACGACAATCGCATCATCAACCACGATGCCAATTGCCAATACGACCCCGAACAGGGTCAACATGTTGATCGAAAAACCGGCAATATTCATGCAGGCAAAGGTGCCAATCAGCGAAACGGGAATCGCGACCACCGGGACAACGGTTGCCCGCCAATCCTGCAGGAAGATGTAGATAACTACGACAACCAAAATGATCGCAACGACCAAAGTTGAGTAGACCTCGTTGATTGATGCTTCAACGAACAGAGTCGTGTCGAACGCGACACTGTAATCGACACCACTGGGCCAATTATTTCCTCTGCTGAGTTCCTCCATCTTTGCCTTCACCTTCGCAGCAGTATCCAGCGCATTCGCACCAGGCAACTGATAAATAGCGATTGATGCGGATGACTTACCGTTGAATTTGGAGTCGTAGTTGTAATCTTTTCCGCCCAATTCAACTCGGGCGACATCTTTGACGCGCAAAGAACTGCGATCTTCGCCGACTGCGATAACGATGTTTTCGAACTCGGCTTTGTCGGCGAGTCTTCCCTGGGCACGAACGGAATACTGGAACGCTGTTCCGTCGGGCGCTGGCGCAGCGCCAATTTGGCCAGCTGCGACTTGAACATTCTGTTCCGCTATTGCGTTGATCACATCCTGGGTGGTGAGCCGACTTCGCTTCAACTTCCTCGGATCCAACCAAATTCGCATGCTGTAGTCACCAGCACCAAAGACAGTAACCTCTCCGACTCCTTCGATACGACTCAATTCGTCTTTAATCGTGAGCGAATAATTACTCAGAAACAAAGCATCCTTCGTCTCATCGGGCGACGTTAGGGCAATGAACTGCAAGATCTGCGTCGACTTCTTTTTCGTCGTAATCCCCTGCGCGCGAACCTCCGCCGGCAATTGTGGCTCCGCAATCGCAACACGATTCTGCACAAGCACCGACGCAATATCCATGTCGGTTCCAAGCTCAAAGGTCACCGTCAAGCTATAGGATCCATCATTCCCGGAATTTGAAGACATGTAGAGCATGCCTTCGACACCGTTGACCTGCTGCTCAATTGGAGAAGCAACTACTTCCGCAACAGTCTGCGCATCTGCTCCTGGATAGACCGCCTGAACACTCACCGTTGGTGGCGAGATGGGTGGAAACTTTGCGACTGGTAATGCAAAGAATGAAACAATCCCAGCAATCATGATCACAATGGAGATCACCGACGCAAAAATTGGACGCTGAATAAAGAATCGTGACATGAAGGGCAATTCCGAAAGTTGCGTCGACCGAATCGTGAATAGTTACTGCGACGCAAGGGCCAGTGGAGCGGCCGATTTGCTCCGTCGCAAAACGGGGGATCACCTAGGAGGCAGAATCGGGGTTGAAAACCACTTGAACATCAACCCTCTCGCTTCTTGCGTCGGGAACCGAATCAGGCGTTACGTTTGCAACGATGTCATCGCCACCGGTTGAAGGCAACATGGTGCTACGAATCAATGACGGTCCATCGACTTGTAACGTCTTTTCTTGTGGTGCCACGACTGAATTGGGGACCGCTCGTTGAAGGCCATCGATGATCACTTTAGTCGATTCATCGACTTCACCCTCAATCGCAGCCCAACCACCAATCCGCATAACGACGGCGACACGAATTTCAGCGACCTTGTTTTCTGCGCCAACGGTCAGCAGGAAAGGACCTTGCTGATCACGTGACACCGCGGACTCGGGAATCAGCAGAAGCTCATTCTCCTCCTCCGACAAGATTCGAACAGTAACAAATAACCCCCCAAGTAATTGATCGTCCGGGTTGTCAAAAACCGCCCGCAATCCAAGTGTTGCTGTCGTCGCGTCAACGCCCAATTGGTCAACGTAATCAAGTTCTCCGGAGTATGGAAAACCTTCATCAAGCTCGCGCCGCATCAAAACCTTGACAGTACTCCAATCAATGTCTTCTGGGTTCGTGTCAGCTGGAAGATCCTCAAACTGCTTCTTTTGCAGCCGTAGCATCTCCCGATCACTGAGACTGAAATTCGCAAACATCTTCGACCGATCAATCACTTCCGCTAACGCTGTTCCATTCTCAACTAAGTTACCCCGCTTAACTTCAGTCTTGGTGATGTAACCCGCGATGGGTGCAGTCACTTTGGTATAGCCAAAATCGAGCTCTGCTTGTTTCACCGTTGCCTCAGCACTTCGTTTGTTTGCAATCGCAAGCTGAATGTTTGCTTCAGCACCATGAACTGCAGCTTTCGCCGCCTCGTTTGCTGCGAATGCACGGTCGTAATCGGATTGCGACCCGGCATTCCCTTGCAACAAGCGTGTCTCGCGACTCAAGTCCGCTTCGGTCCGAACCACTTCCGCTTTCGCTGTTTCAAGCGCTGCATTAGCCACCGAAATAGCCGCTGTCGCTGCGTCAACCGCTGCATTGGCCGAGTTCAGCTCAGCTTGGTAGGTGTCGGGTTCAATTTGGTAAAGCTCCTGTCCAAGCGTAACCTCCTGCCCCGGCTGAAATAGGATTTCTTGAATGAAACCCTTGACCCGTGAACGAACCTCAGCCTGCTCAACGGCTTCTGTTTCGCCATCTTGATCAATGAACTCCGGAACCGACTGCAATACCGGCGTCGCCACTGTCACTTCCGGCGGCGGAGGAGCGACAAAGGCGTTCTGTGGTTTCTCACAACCCGCCAAGGAAGCAATGAGCCCCGCGGCAAGTAAGAAAAGGGACGCTGGGACTGGTGACTGGTGCATGTTGATTCAATGCTAGTACAGACGGATGCGGTTTAATCCGAGATCCGAACTCGAAAGTGAATCTCGCAGTGCAAAAATAGATTGTAATGGTCTATAGGCGAAGAACCAGCCAAGGAAAGTAACTTGATTGCTGACCGTTGGACAACAAACGCCAAAGTTGTGAGTCAACGAACAGCTTCCCACACTTTTTTGAAATGCCATGAACCATACAAACCAACGTGTCTCAAACGTAGGGATCCTTAGCAAGCGTTGATTGCCGGTCCGGGAAGGGGTAGGCTTCGGCTTGGCATCATGGGACAAACAAAGAAGCAAACACTTTTTACAGAGCCGGCCACCAATGAATTTAAAGATTTTCTACTCGGTTCCGCTTTTCCTTTTTGTTCATCCAAACCATTCGCTGGCTGACAATTGGGGATCCTGGCGTGGCCCGAACCACAACGGTGTCTCGAGAGAGAAAGATGTCCCCCGCCAGTGGTCGCAAGACAGTAACGTGGCGTGGCGAACCGAACTGCCAGGCCCCGCTGGCGCGACGCCGGTGGTGTGGGGCGACCAAGTCTTTCTAACTACGATCGACGGCGAAAGCTTAATGTTGATGTGTTTTGGAATCGACGGTCAGGAGCAATGGCGGCGTCAGGTTGGGAAAGGCAATAAAAAGGCGCGTGGTGACGAGGGCAACTCCGCGTCACCCTCCCCGATCACCGATGGTATGCATGTCTGGAGCTTCATGGGGACCGGAGACCTCGCATGCTTCACTGTCGCGGGAGAACCTGTTTGGAAAACAAACCTGCAGCAACGGTACGGAAAGTTCAATATCGCGTTCGGGATGTCGGCCACACCGGTCATGCACGAAAACCGTTTGTTCTTCCAACTGATCCATGGCGACGGAAAGCCAGACACGCAGGAAGCCATCGTGGTTGCCATCGACGCAACGACCGGTGAACACCTCTGGAAGGTCGACCGCATCACAGGCGCTTCGAAAGAGAATGAGCATTCGTATGCATCGCCGATTCTCTACGATCACGGCGGTACTACACTGCTGATCACCCATGGAGCGGACTACACGATCGCCCACTCTCTTCTGGACGGTAAAGAGATATGGCGACTCGGTGGGCTAAATCCACAGGGCAAGAGCTACCACCCAACTCTGCGATTCGTGTCGTCTCCTGCCGCAGCGGACGGGATTGTGATCTGTCCAACCGCCAAGAATGGGCCAGTTTTTGCTGTTATACCCAATCAACAAGGGAACTTAACCGATAGCGACGCGGTTCTCTGGATCCGCGATGATCATACACCTGATGTTCCATCGCCACTGATTCATGAAGATTTGGTTTACCTCTGTCGAGAGAACGGAATGCTGCTCGTCCTCGATCGAGAAACCGGCGAAGAGGTCTACATGAACCGTACTCATAGCCATCGACATCGCGCTTCACCTGTCTATGCCGATGGCCATCTTTATCTCACGGCTCGTGATGGAAAAATTAGCGTCGTAAAAGCAGGTAGAGACTTTGAAATTGTTGCACAAAACGAAACGGGAGAATCGATGTCAGCGTCGCCCGTGATCGCCAATGGCACTATCTACCTGCGTACCTTTGAAGCTCTTTGGGCAATTCGCGACAATTAGTCGGCCTACCACGGCGAGACTATCGTTT
>JAYZAR010000301.1:0-9263 GCA_036339635.1 Planctomycetota bacterium
GAACAATTTGTTGCCTCGGTTGTTTATGACGGTTCAAATTTTTTCGCCGCCGGCGGCTTCCCCACTCATCACGTGATGGCAATTCGTCCGGGTGGCCGCGGCAATGTCACCGATACGCATGTCAGTTGGCATGAAACGAACGTACGCTGCTACGTACCCTCTCCGGTTCTGGTAGGCAATCATTTGTTGGTGGCCGACGATCGTGGTACCGCCAACTGCTTTGACGCGAAGACTGGCACGCGATTGTGGCAGGCCCGTCTGGGTAGGCATTACAGTGCATCGCTAACCGCTGCAGCTGGATTGGTCTATTTCATCGATGATGATGGCGTCACAAAGGTTCTGCGGCCCGGGCCGGAACCAGAGGTGATCGCCGAGAATGGGCTTGGTGAAAAAGTGTATGCCAGTCCCGCGTTTGCGGATGGTCAGCTTTTTGTGCGGGGAAGAAACCACCTGTTCTGTATCCAAGCGAATTGAGTATCCGCGCAATTTGACGTGTTGCCAGGGGGTGGGGGCGTCATTCGACTTTTAAAGAAAGCGGGAACGACGTGAAATTGTTTTGTCTTGCGATAATCGCCTTGGCGACGAGTATTCCAGGCGCATTTGCTGCAGAAATGGCGATGGGTTTTCGGGTTGGCGAAGTGAACCAGCGTACTGCGATTATCTGGACTCGGATCACGAGGGATGCGGAACGGAATTGGGATGGTTATCGCGAACCGAGCAAGCGACAGAAAAAAGTCGAAGCGTATCAGCCTTCAACGGTGAACGTGAATGACCGTCAGGGGGCTGTCCCTGGTGCGGCGGGCCAGGTTCGTGTACGCCTCTGGCCTGAAGCAGAACCGGATGCCCAGCAGACAACCAAATGGGTGTCCGTGAATGAAGAGACTGATTACACCCATCAATTCAATTTGAAAGATTTACAACCTGGCACCCAATACCAGATCACGGTTGAAGCTCGGGACTCATCAGACCTGCCGGTTTCCGCGACCGTGAGTGGTCGCTTTGGGACTCCCCAACCAGAGAGTCAGTGGCAAGATGTCACGTTTGGGGTTGTGACCGGCCAATCGTATTGGGACTTGGATCACCGGGATGGCTATCACATTTATCCCGCGATGAAAAATCAAGATCTCGATTTCTTAGTACCGACCGGTGACACGGTTTATTTGGATAGTGAGGCACCGCGGGCCCGAACGATTCCGCTCGCGCGGTACCATTGGCAACGGATGTACTCACTGCCCCGTCACATTCACTTCCATCGAGAGGTGCCTGGATACTGGGAGGTCGATGATCACGATTCCTGGGTAAATGATGGCTGGCCTTCGAAGAGTGCGGCTTGGATGAATCCTTTGAGTTTTGAAGAGGGATTCGGCGTCTATCGTGAACAAGTGCCGATGGGCGATTCAACATTCCGGACCATCCGGTGGGGCAAGGGACTACAAATCTGGTTGGTCGAAGGGCGGTTGTTTCGATCTGCTAACACCATGCCCGACGGACCTGGCAAGACCATCTGGGGCACCGAGCAGCTCGACTGGCTGACGCGAACCATCCTGGCAAGCGACGCTGAATTTCGGGTGCTGATAAGCCCAACGCCAATCGTCGGTCCGGATCGCGACAAAGGCAAGAACGACAATCATGCTAACGAAGCATTTGCTCACGAAGGCAACCAGTTTCGGATGTGGACAAAACAACAGAATCTAAAAAACTTTTTCACTTGTTGTGGCGATCGGCACTGGCAGTACATGTCGATCGATCCGGGAAGTGGATTGACAGAATTTTCCTGTGGACCGGCCAGCGATCTACACGCGGGTGGAAATCCCGAACAGCCAGATTGGCAACCTTTTCTCCGAGTGAAGGGTGGTTTCTTGACCGTCGCGGTTCGTCGCCAGAATGGCATCCCAGTGATTGCATTCCGACACCACGATGTCCATGGCAAAGTGGTTCACGAATTTACCGCACGCTCGCGATGAGTAAATCGAGACACCGCTGGTTTCAAGAAGCTTGACAAGCAATAAAATAAATAAGTGAAGCGAGAGTTGACTCCACTTCAAGCGTGTCTGGTTTCGAAAGAACTGCGGGCAAATGGTCCTTCGCAAAACAGCGAAGGAGCCTCATCGACCAAGAAGGAAGACGAATGAGTCGTCAGAATAACGGTTTTCAGCCCCTCTCGCGTGAGTTTTTGTTAGCGCGAGGGAGTTGCTGCAACAGTGGCTGCGCGAATTGCCCTTATCCCAAAAAAGAACCAGCTTGTCCTGTATGTGGTTCAGCGCTTGAAGAAATCCGGACAAAACTCGTATGCACCCGATGTCACACCATCTGCGAGACATGCTGCGATGGGGGACGTGTAGGCTAAGGAGATTTGAATACTGGCGTCATCTACCCGGGGGGCATCTACTCGGGGGGGCTTTATCCGAGGAGCTTTTACCCAGGGGTATTTCATTCCGCAGTAGATGCAGTGGGTATGGTGATGCCGAACAGGGCGTATGCGTTGCGGTCTCTCCTTCAGTTCGGCCGTTTTGGGTTTTATCACCTTTCCGTGGGCAAAGGGTAGAGGTCGCCGGCTGCTCTTTAGAAGCGGAGTTCGCTTAACTGGCGACAAAAATCCACCGCCTCCTCGATCCTCACAGGATCGATCGGATTAGTTGCGCAATTCAACTTGCTTGGATAACGACGCATCGCTCGTTCTTGCGGATCCTGCGTGACGTCATGAACGCCGATCTCGGTTGGCTTGGTCATCGTAAACACATGTGCTTAAAGGCTTTGACCCTTCGTGAACTGACCAGATCGGATCGACTTGAAACTCACTCCCGATGGAATTTGCAAAGACGGCCAGTTCGATGGACGCCGGCTGGTGGGGCTCGAATGTTGCTGGGTTGTTAGTTGCCGAGGACGGTGGCGGTAGTCACCAAACAAAGCCGCGCGTCGCGATCACTTGAGTGCAGTAAACCGAAGGCTGAAAACGACGCATGCTCGTCATCAGTGGTAGAAGACTGGATGATGAGGCGAAAGGTGGCGTTTGCCCTGCGACTCGCGTTATTGCGGTACGCTACGAGTCGTCGATCACATGATGGTTCCGAACATGGGCACCTGGCGATCAGGTGTTCCCTATTTCGTCAGCTTTTGAAGCCTCATGCACTCAGGCAGTATCGCCGCAGCGCAAAGCGGCGGGCTGACAGAGGTACCCGTGTCTCTACACCGGAGTCCCTACACCGGAGTCCCTACACCGGAGTCCCTGCGGATCGTGTCTCCACGATCGTAGCTCAGTTAATCCTCCTCTTCTCCTGAATCAAGTTCGATCTCAATTCTTGGTATTTGTGCGGTATCGATGGCGGTTTGCAGCGACTCAAAATCCTGGTCAAGAAGTTTTTTGAGTTTTGGTTCCATCTTTTCGAATTGCCGCTTGCCGATTGTGAACTGCTCGAGCGCTGTCTTCGTAGGCCCATAGGTCCCTGAAGCTCCGCCGTAGATCGCATTGCTGATCCGTCGATTGATTCCCGGCTTGGTCATTGCCCAGCGTTCATCTGCCAGTTCATCGCCATTGAGCATCCGATCAAAAGCCTCCAGTTCCAGTCTTAGCTTTTGTGCCTGGTCCAATAATTTGGCTGTTCCTCGTGGATGATCCTTAATGCGGCTGATTAAGCTGCTCAAAACGTCTAGACGTTCTGAAAGCAGACGATTGAGTAGCTGCGCTCGGTTGGCCACAACACCCATCTGCTTCAGTTGTTTGATCACTTCATCGCGATCGCGGATTGCCAAGGTGGGTGAGATAATGCTTTCGAGCTCAAACTCGATTCTGTTACCTACCGCGACCGTTGAACCGCCTTCACTGCGGTAGGCTTGGGCCGAGTATGTTCCGGGGGCAACGATCGGGCTTGATCCACGGGAGAACAAGCCTTGGTATCGCATGCTCCAAACGACCTTGTGCAACCCTTGGCCAATCGCCAGATCGAGTCGAGCAACGACATTACCTGCAGCATCCGAAATGTCGAGGTATTGCCGGGGAGGAATCTCGTCTTCCTCGGCTTGCAATTGTTCGAAGCTTGCGGTTGGCACATCGCTTCCTGCTGCGTTGGCCTTGGCCTCCTGTTCCTTGCGTTTGGCTGCTTTACTTTTCCAGCCTTCTTTCACATGGTAATGAATCACCGCACCATAATCAGGATTGTCAGCGTTATAGAGGCTGTCGCCCTGATATCCCTTTCGGCCGCCCAATTTATTTTCTTGGAGGTACCAGAATGCTCGACGAACTGGATACAGGTGTAAGTCATTTTCCAGCGAGTCGGCTGTGACATTCCGCAGCAGGCTGTAATCGTCAAGCACGTAAAAACTGCGTCCAAAGGAGGCTGCTACAAGGTCATTCTCACGGCGTTGGATTTCTAAATCACGAAAAGAAATTGTGGGGAGTCCGCCGCTCAGTTTGTGCCACTTTTGACCTGCGTCGAGCGAGGTGAAGATTCCAAATTCGGTGGCCAAAAAGAATAGCTGAGGATCAACATGATCCTGCACGAGACGCCAACAGAGATGCTTGCTTGGTAAGTCTCCAGTCATCATTTGCCAGTTGCGACCACGGTCGTGACTCTTGACAACCAAGGGGCGATAGTCGCCGACCTTATGAACATCGAGGCAAGCGTATACTGTGTCAGCGTCATGCAGGTCCGCTTTTATATCATTGACAAAGAATGATTCTGGCACGTCAAACATACGGTCTGTCTTTCTCCAGCTTTTGCCCCCATCTTCGCTGGTCTGGATCAGGCCGTCATCCGTGCCGACATACAGCAGTCCTTCGACCAGTGGGGATTCATCGATCGAAGTGATGTTGCCGTACTGGCTCATGGCGTACAAATCGTATGCACCATCAACGCTATGAACACGTCCCATCGTGGGAAGTTGGTAGCGATTCTGGTTCCGCGAAAGATCGGGGGAAACTTTTGTCCAACTGTCACCGCGATCGTCACTGCGGTGAAGAAATTGGGACGCAAAGTACAGTCGCTTATTGTCGTGAGGACTGATCAAAATTGGGGAGTCCCAGTTGAACCGGAATGATTCCTCCTCCGGCCCTGGTTGCGGTTGTATGCGGACGCTTTCACCCGTCTGACGATCAAAACGTCTCAGAAATCCCTGTTGTGATTCCGCGTAAATGATGTTGGGATCTTGGGGGTCAATAGCGGTATCATGTCCATCACCGCCAATCGTAATTTGCCAGTCACTGTTACGAATCCCCTGCACGTTTCTTGTGCGTGAAGGCCCGTATTGCGAATTGTTGTCCTGAGTGCCGCCGGCGATGTGATAGAACGGATAGTCGTAATCAACCGCTACCTTATAAAACTGGGTCAGAGGCAGGTTCGGGCAAAACAACCACGTTTTGCAGTAATCATAAGATCGGTAAACGCCTCCATCGCAGCCCACCAGCAGGAAGTCTTTGTCGGTTGGATGAAACGCTACGGCATGATTGTCAACGTGCTTGTAGCGTCCTTCGATATTCACCCAGGTTTTTCCGTTGTCTTCACTTCGCATGAAGTAATTGTTTGCTTGATACAGCACGCCAAAGCGATGTGGGTCTGCCCAAAGTTCTTGGTAATAGTGGGGCCCTGTTCCACCCGATACGAAGTCATTGGTTTTGGTCCAGCTGGCGCCCTTGTCATCGCTTCGCCAGAAACCGCCTTTGCGTCCGGGCAATTCGATCGTGGCGTAGACAAAGTTGTGTTGCTGCGGTGAGACTTGCAGGGAAATCTTACCCATGTCCCCTCCAGGCAGTCCCTTGCTTAGGCGGTTCCAAGAATCACCGCCGTCAGTGGACTTAAATATCCCGGTCTCCGGACCACAATTGATGATTGCCCAAACGTTTCGGTGTCGCTGGTGGGTGGCTGCGTACATTACATCTGGGTTGGCAGGGTCAAAGACAACATCGGTGACTCCCGTGTAGGATTTATCGTTGACCGTCGATCGCTCATCATCGCTAAGCTTCAAGTCGGCACGGCTGAGCAGGCCAGGTCCGAGAACCATTTTCCAGTTCTTGCCACCATCGGTGGATTTGAACAATCCGCGTTGCCCACCTGCCGACCAAAGGGGGCCTTGAGACGCGGCGAACACGACATCGCTGTCCCGTGGATCGACTAGGATTTTGCTGATATGTTCGGACTCAGCGAGTCCTTTGTGATCCCATGACTTCCCTGCGTCGTGACTGACGTAAACGCCATCTCCGAACCCAATGTGTCGCCCCCCATTATTCTCTCCGGTGCCCAGCCAGACCGTCGTGTGGGTCGAAGGATCGATCGTGACACAGCCCATGCTGTAGGAGGTCTTGTTGTCGAAGATCGGCTCAAAGGTGGTGCCGGCGTTGGTCGTTTTCCAAAGTCCACCAGAGGCAACCGCCACGTACCATGTGTTGGGGGTCACCGGATCGATCGCAACGTCACCGATGCGACCTGACATGAAAGCAGGCCCAACACTGCGAAATTTTAAGGCGTTCGCGATAAGTTTAGCGCGGGAAACGTCATCAGGTGCTGACTGTTCCTTGTTTGTCGTTTGTGCCGAAAGCGTTGCCGGAGCATTAAGTGCGGCAGCACAAACGATTGGAGCGACCAAATAAGCGATCAAGCGACGCATGAGCATGAGGGCATCTCGTAGAAGTAAAACGTGGGCGTAGATTTAGCTTGACGACGGTGGATGAACGAACGACTTTAATTTTACGGAAAAGTCAAAACTTTCCCCTGGGCAGATCATTGAATCGGCGAAAAATAAACGATGCAGTTGCGTTAAAACTTGCTGTTTAGGCACTCGGCTGACGCTGTGCTTGTTTCGTGGCTGTGCTTGTTTCGTGACTGATGAATCGCTGATCTTCAAGGCTTGCGTTGGCTGAATGAGCGGGCTGGAAATCCAGACGTTTTATCACCATTCCCAGACGCTTTATCACCATCCATCGGCTCAAACATTGTGTTCTCGATGAAAGCATCCCGTCTGAATCGACTTGTCCATCGGTGGGGTTCGATTTTAATCGCTCTGCCGGCACTTTGTATTCTGTTAACCGGAGTCGTATTGCAATTAAAAAAGCAGTCGGACTGGATCCAGCCGGGGACGCAGCGGGGTACTGAGCGGGTGCCTGCCCTATCTTTTTCAGAAATTCTTGAGATTGCTAAATCCGTACCAGAGGCAGAGATTCTTTCGTGGGACGACATTGATCGGCTCGATGTCAGGCCCGGCAAGGGCATGCTGAAAGTTCGAGCGAAAAATCGTTGGGAGGTGCAGTTAGATGCCGCCAGCGGGGAAGTTTTGCAGGTCGCTTTCCGCCGTTCGGACCTGATCGAGAGCCTGCATGACGGAAGTTTCTTTAGCGATTCGATCAAGCTCTTCATGTTCTTGCCGGTCGCGCTGATCTTGCTCGTGTTGTGGGGCACGGGGGTCTACTTATTCTTTTTGCCACAGCTGGCACGACGCAAGAAGCGATTACAAACACCCCATCCGGTTAGGTAGTGATCCTTGCCTGCAACCTGCTGGGTTCCAGTGACTTGGCGTGCCTGAGCTCTTGGTTCTGTTTGACGCCGAGGATCGGGTAACAACGGTTGTGGTGGGAGACCATCAGCAGGAGATTCGTTCGGGATAATACCAAAATCTCGCCGAGCCTTGCCTTTCACCCTCCGGTTAGTTTTTTTGTCCGCAGGATTCGTTTTTTGGGCCGAGATTCGATAGACTATTGCCGCTTTCGGCTCTTTTTTTAAAAGTTTTAGAGATCGCAACCATGCACAATTTCGCTTCGATTCGTCCGACCACCGCGCTGGCAACTCTGACCGCCGCAGTGGCGACATTCAGTTTCGCATCGCTTGCAATTGCCCAGACAGAACGGATGCGTGTCGGCGACGCATTTCTGCCTCCCGATGCCGTGGCAACCGTTGTTGTGGCCGTAAGTGACACGATGGCGAGTCCCGCCGCGGAGCTGTACCCAACTGAAGTCGCCGACGCTTGGTGTGAACAGAATTTTGGAATTGCGGCACGAGACATCAATCA
Organism: Planctomycetota bacterium; assembly: GCA_036339635.1. Lineage (GTDB taxonomy): Bacteria > Planctomycetota > Planctomycetia > Pirellulales > Pirellulaceae > Rubripirellula. The sequence goes on from JAYZAR010000301.1 coordinate 7,993, forward strand.
AATCCAAATGATCTTAGGCAACCCCGGGCCAAACGGACCGATGGGGGGCGCTGTGATCAGCTTCAACGCAGATTTCGATGCTAAACGATTGAACCCACAGATGGTCGATACACAGCAGCCGATCGATGTGGACGGATATACGGCCTATGAAATTGCCGCAATGCCGGGAATGGTGATGTATGCGAAAGATCCTCGCACGGTACTGGTCGCTTCGGAAAACTATTTAACCGTGATGTTGGGAGCGGAACGCGATAAACGTTCCGCGCCGCTCGCCGAGATGGCTGCGACCATTCCGCAAGCGGGAAATCTAACCTTGATGACTTTGATCGAGCCGATGCGGCCATTGATCAATGGGTTCGTTCAGATGCAGAGTGAACAGATTCCGGCCCCCCTCAGAGGCTTCACGCGGATTCCTGATTTGATCGATGCGGTTGTGATGCGAGTCGACATTCAGGACCCAGAGGAAGGAATGAAGCTTGTCATGATTGCAGGCGATGAGGCGAAAGCTGACGAGTGCCTCGAGACGATGAAGCAAGGAATGCTAGCGGGACGGGAAATGCTCCTTGCTCAGATGAGCCAGGGCTCAAATCCAGATGACCCCGTTGGGGCGGCAACCACTCAGTACATGCAGCGTTTGACCGATCATTACATAAACACGATGACGCCGAAAAAAGATGGTTCACGTTTGACAATCAAGGCGAAGGCATCACAAGGCATGGCGATACAGGGCGTTTGGGTTGGTTTGCTACTGCCGGCTGTCCAAGCCGCCCGGGAATCAGCCCGACGAATGAGTTCGGCAAATAACCTGAAGCAAATCGGACTGGCAATTCACAACTATCATTCGGTTTATCGAAAGTTACCACACAACATTATGAGTGAGGATGGCAAGCCTCTGCTGAGTTGGCGGGTGGCAATCTTGCCTTTTGTCGATCAAGCAGAGCTCTATCGAGAGTTCAAATTGGATGAACCTTGGGACAGTCCGCACAACATCAAGCTGATGGACAAAATGCCGGCTGTTCTAACGCATCCTGGGATTCCCACCGCCGGAGGAACCACAGTCTATCAGCGTCCCACGGGGAAAGCTCTCCTGTCCGCCGAAAACGAGCTTCGATTTAGAGACGTGACCGACGGACTGTCAAACACCATCATGGTTGTCGAAAGTGTTGGCCAAGATGCTGTTCAATGGACAAAACCCAATGACATCCAATTGGAGATCGACCAGCCAGTCGATGCACTCGATGATGGTACACGGCAGGGCTTCCATGTGTTGT
>JAYZAR010000302.1:0-35341 GCA_036339635.1 Planctomycetota bacterium
CATCGGCACATCATTTTCTGCAGCCATCGCGAATCCAGCAGAGCCACCAAATAGCTTGCTACCTTCCATTTTCAACAGCCCAGTCACCCAGCGATCAACCGCGACGTTATCACGAAGTTTGTCATAAAGGAACCAACGAAACGGTCCGCTATTGTTCAAACTCGGCTTGAGCATACTCGCGTTCTCGCCCAAAACATCCATCCAATAGGCGGTCCAATGACCAGCCCAGCGTGAATCTTCCAGCACAAGATCTATCACTTTCGCTCGACGCTCAATCGAATCAGATGACAGTGATTCAAACGCCCGCAATTCCTCTGGTGATGGCACAACACCAACACAATCCAAATACAGCCGCCTCAAGAATTGCCTATCGGAGGTGATCGCCGTCCGTTCATCCCAAGCATCCGATCCCCGCAAACCGGCATCGATCAATTGGTCAATGACCTGCGAAGCCGGTTCGCTCTTAATTGCGTTGCGCGTAAATTCGTCGCCCTCTAATCGGCCGCCTTCGACGCGACCATTCGGCAGTTCGATCGGGTCGAGTTGGCGAATGAATTGGCGAGCCTGTTGATGACGTTGCACCCAGATTGCGTCTTCGGCCGCCGCTGACGCTCGACGCTGCCGATCATCAACCTGCTGGATCGCCGCTTGATGCTCTCGCTCGTAATCGGCCCAATCTTCATCGGTCAATGAGATCGCACGATCCAAGCTCAGTAGCTGCCACGTCTGGGAGTCGTCCGCACGGTAGGCGAGCGTAATTTCACCCACTTCATAACGATACCCTTTGCCTCCTATCATCGACTGCAAAGCCACAACCGTCGATCCTCCAGTCGTGCTATGGGTGACGATCTCTTCTCGATGTCCAGGACGCAACGGACGTAACCAGGGATCTGATTCGGTGTAGGGTTCCACCTCCCCATGACCGTTCGTATTCCCCAGATGCTTGGGAGTTTCAGCGACCAATTCGCTGCCGATCCAAACCCGGGACAAGCCTCCCGCGCGAAGCATCCACTGCAACTCACCTGCCGGCAAGTCAATCTCCGCCACAGCGATCAATAGCGACGGCCCTTTCCAGTCACGTCTTACTCCATCCAGCGCGAAGGGAACAGGAATCTGCGAAAATCCAAATGCGGACTGGGTGTATTGAACCATCGGCGAAGGCAAACGCGATGGCATCACCGAATTGCTGCCAACATTCTCATAGAGCGTCACTGCAACGGCACCTCTGATCAGTCCGCCGACAGGCGGGGAAGGTGGATGCAATATCGCAATTCTCCGTTTAGCGTACTCCTCGACCGGTGTGATTCGCCTAGCGATCACGACATTGTCGATGGCGCCCTGAAAAGACGAACCGGACGCGGCCCCCATCGAAGACCCGATCCAAACATCGTCGTCATCGACAACGGGCGGTCGGTTGGTTGGCCCTCCCATATCCCACGAACCACTCAAAGAATTCCCGTTGAGAATACCACGAATGCTCTCTGGCTCACCAAACCGATAAGTCACCGCCACATGATGCCACATCCCGTCAAGTTGCATTCCAGATTTGCTGGTCCAACGATGCCAATCCCCAGGCCGTTCGTCAGTCCCCTGACTTCGGAATAAAAAACTTAACGCGGCTTGACCACCAACCGATCGCAATCGCAAGGCGTAGTTCTGGTTGTTCTTCGGACCATCGCGATGTGTTCTGCCTTTCCCGACAACGTAAACATTCTGCCCAGAACTGATTTGATCCAAACGCACCCACGCTTCCAACGTTATTGGATCACCTTGCAGAAAGTCGAGCGAACCGTGCTCGGCATCATCGGCAATCCGAACGTAATCACCTTTACCGCCAAGCAACAAGGCGAGGTTGGAATCGGGCATGCCAACGTAATCCACACCGCTCGGACCGATCGGTGACACGACCGCGTTACCCTGCAATAAACCAGTGGACGACGGCGATTCAAAATCCCATTGCCAACGCTCCGCCAACACAACCGCAGCGTTCAAAGCAATCAGGCAGGCGAGCAGGAAACGCATGACAATACGCAAAATAATGAGCCTCGGTGGGGCCGACGAGTGCCGAAATTTAAAGTCGCTTCGCACAATGCGACCAAAAGACACGATCAATCAGATCTGTTGCCCATTATGCGCGAACCCGGAAAGGATCGCAAAAACCGCCTCCTGCATGATTTGATCACGATTAGCCTCACCCCAAAAAGCGTGCGAATACCTCCAGGAAGGCGGCCCCGCCCGAGAACAAAACCCGCTAGTTAGGCGAAGAGCGGCCTCGGTGGTATCAACCAATCGTGGAATCTTTCGAGTCAATTCAGGAGATCAACTCGTGCAGGTGGATCAGCGATTTCCCAAGCCGTCCACCATAGTTTCCGGCACTGATTCGAATCAGGTTGGGAGTTTTAGCGGCGGCATGAATGGCATTCCGAGTCGCTTGCTGCAGCGATTCGAGATCTCGACCATTCAAAATGATTTCCATAATGCTACCGACCCCATTTGGGACCTTGGATTTTTCACCGAGCTTTTCCTTCAAGGTGGGACAATACTCAGCGTAGGTCGCGGCGATCAGAAAGTCATAACTGCTACCGGCCTTCGATCCACTCGCGGCGATTCCGCCTGGAAAGGTAGTGATGACATCTGTGGTTTGGTCGACGGCCTCTGCAGCACGCTCTGCCGCATCCAAAGCAACATCTTCATTGCCCCCAAAGAACCATAAATTCCCACCCATCACACCATCGCGAAAACCAAACCGACTGGAAAGGAAGAATTCACCACCCAGAATCGGTACAACCCAACCCTTTTGACCATCGCGTTGATCACGAAATTGATGACGGTCGCCGAACATAGCGACCTTCCGTCCGAGCTTGAAATAGTCCTCCGTGTCCAAGCGATTGAAGCACCTAGCAGAGGGACAAGTCAGTACGTTCTGACTGATCCTCGCCAACATCACTTTCTCGAGATGTCGCCGCCGGTTTTTCACAAATCGCGGAACGTGAAATTGAATCACGGCCCCAGGCCGGCCGTCGGGTGTGCCGCCATCGACCGCTTGCTGCTCGTCGATCCACTGCGAGACGCCCGCTTCACAATCACACAAAATCGTGCTGGATGCATGTCCAACGACGGCGGCAACACAATGCTGCAACCAGCGTGTGCTGCGAGCAGTGACAAGAATCTCGCCGTAAATACTACGGAAGCCCTCGGCGTAGGTATCGTCAACCAGTTCTTTCAATTCAATCGTCGTTCCAGTACTCATTCGCTACGCCCAATCCCTTCATAGACATTTGCTTCTGTCACCACCTTATCCATGAAGATGTCGTGATCCTGCATCGGTATCTCGTCAAACATCTGGCACTCAAACGCGAGTGCGATTAGCGGCGTTTCCACCTTGGCGTTTTCGAGCAACTTATCGTAGTAGCCTTTGCCGTGACCTGTCCGCCCACCACGCGCATCAAAGGCAACCCCCGGGACCAAAATCAAATCCAATTCACTTACGTCGATACGTTTTGCATCGACACTGCGAAGCTCTTCTCGGGGCTCCAGAATCTTGTACATCCCGGTTTCTAATTCATCCATGGACTGCAGATGAAACAGCTCTAACTCGCCATCAACACAGTAAGGAATCACGACATTCTTGCCACTTTCCAACGCTTGCGGTAAAGCGTGACGCGTGCGAGCCTCGGCGCGTACATCGACGTACCACATCACGCAGTTAGCCGCTTGGTACTCGGGTAAAGCAATAACACGCGCAGTGATCTGCTGACTCACTTCATCCTTATTCGTCTGATCCTTGCGAGCCGCATGGGCGAGTTTTCGAATTTCAGTTTTGCGTTCAGAAAGTTGTTCCATGCTCACGAAAAAATTCCTCAGGGTGATTGATGCTTCTATGCCAACACAGGTGATGACGATCTAAGCGATGATGATGTAGGTCAGAAGTGATTACAAAACAGGTTTACAGTTGGGCAAATTTCGCCGCTGGCCCGGTCCATAAATCCGAATCCACAGGTTCATAGGTAGCAGTTTCAAAACTTTCACGAACAACCTTGCGGGCCGCGTCGATTGAATCGAGGCTGCCAGTTCCCATCAATTGCATCAACACATTTCCAATCGCTGTCGCTTCGTCTGGCCCAGCGATCACGGTGCGGTTGCAAGCATCAGCCGTCATTTGACACAACAACTGGTTCAAGGAACCACCACCAACAATGTGAATGGTGTCGATATGACTTTCCGTTAAAGATTCAAGCATTTGCAGACAGACACGATATCGCAAAGCCAATCCTTCCAACGCCGCACGATAGAGCACCCCGTCGTCATGAGCCGTCGCTTGCCCGGTTCGCTGGGCAAACGATTCAATCGCATCAACCATGTCATCGGGAGCCACAAAGGCAGGATCATCCGGATTGACCAGCAAGGCGAATGGAGGCGCTTGCCGCGCCGCATCGACCATTTCTGCCCAACTGCAAGCACGACCGCGACGTTCCATCGACTTACGAATCTGCTGAAAGACCCACAAGCCACCGATATTCTTCAAAAGCCGTGTGCTGCCACGCACTCCACCCTCGTTCGTGAAATTTAACTCGGCACATCGTTCGCTGATCTGCGGTTCGGGTAATTCGCATCCCATCAAAGACCATGTGCCGCTACTGATGTAGCACCAGGTTGGTGAAGCAGGCGCGAATTCGTTGGACGGAACCGCCAACACAGCCGATGCTGTGTCATGAGTCGCAGGGACGACCACTGGAACATCAACCAGGCCCGTTTGAGCCGCTACCGAAGGTTGCACCACGCCTAACTGACTGCCCGGTTCAATCGGATCGATAAACAAGTTTTGAGGCAATTCAAAACGGCGAATTAATTCACCATGCCATTGCTTCGTGCGTGGATCCAACAACTGAGTCGTCGAAGCATTGGTGACCTCGATGCTACGTTTTCCAGTCAGTAGCCAGTGAAAGAAATCTCCCATCATCAAGAAACCGTCAGCGATCTCCAACGCAGGATCCCCGTTGGAAACGGCTGCTAACAGCTGGTAAAGCGAATTGATTTGCATGAACTGCAAACCAGTCGCCTCGAAGATTTCACGCCTCGGAACTGTTTCGAAAGCCTTTTCCACCATCCCGCCATTTCTCGGGTCACGATATGACCGAACCGGTCCAGTTTGCTGATCCTTGTTGTCAACCAGCACAAAGTCGACTCCCCACGTATCAACACCGACCGAAGCGATGTCACCGTAACGATCCTTCGCCAAACGCAAGCCCGCCAAAATTTCTCGCCACAGCCCAACGACATCCCACTGCAAAGAATTCTGAATCCGAACCGCCTCGTTTTCGAAACGATGAACCGGCTCGAGTGTCATCCGCTGACCCTCCATCACACCCGCCAGGACGCGACCGCTAGAGGCTCCCAGGTCAACAGCCAGGTGGATGCGTTTTTCCGTCATAGGTGCGATCCCCAAATTTGTGAAAACAGCGAAAACCCGGCGAGGAAAACCAATCTCCGGCCGAAACTTCCTATCCCAGGCCTGTTCCCTGAACCCGGCACCCTCGCTGGACCCGCGCAGTTAGCTCCAGGTAGCACTCTGGACGACGGATCGGCCCGGAAGCAGCGTCCCACCTCTTTCAGGAACCCCCGGCAGTCACGAACCCCCGGCAGTCACGAGCCCCCCACAGTCACGAGCAGGGGCGGGCAGCCAAGCGACGCTCGGGTAGGTGACCGAGCGGGTTCGGACCGAACAAGAGCTCCTACCCGATAACGTATCGCGAACCGAGCAAACGCAAAAGCGAGCAACAAAACAGGCAAAATAGGCAAAGACCGCTCGTCTGTTGATTTGCTGCTATTTCGAAAGGAGCTTCAGTTCGCGGAAATCCGGTGCAACTTGTCCCTGACGGGGGGAGGTGAGCAACGGATCGCGAAATTGCTCGGTTGGACTGGCAAGAAAAATTCGGCCAATTTTTTTAAATCGCGCTTCTCCAACGCTTTACCGCATCCAAGCTGTCTGCGGAGGTAAAAAAGCGAGAATCTGCAGTTGACCGAACTGGCCGAGGGCGTAATCTAACTCTATCGATGGAAGGGGCATGACCGCACGGTCGTGCCTTTTTTCACCATTACAGAGAATATCTCATCGTCTCCCGCAACCCTTTGCCAGCATTGGACTTGCGTGGAAAGCTGAGCAGGAAATCGGCGTTTTGACGCTAAATTACGATCTTCCGCGAGTTCGCCTTGCGTGGGGTTAACGCGGTCAGCTTGCGGCCACGGGCTGACATCGTTTGATGGCTCTCCGAACAGGAGTTCCGGAGCCGTCTGCGGATCCTCACGGGCCGGGTACAAGGAGTGCCCGGCCGCGAACGCTCGCTTTTTCATAATCTCCTATAAGCTCTCCAATCGCAGTCCCGTCAGGCGGCGTTGGGTTGTTCGAAATCTTTCAGTTTGAGCAACCACTAACGCGTGAGATCAACTTCGCCTCGCCCCCAGGCATCCATAAAAGCTGGCAAGCTGGGTAGCATATTATCGGCGCCCCGAATCTGCTCAACGGTCATCCAGTGAAACTCAGCGACTTCTGCGGGGTTTGCGACCGGAGTGACTTCATCATCAAGATGCGCGAGCCACCAAGCTAGATTGGTGCCCCAAGCGGTGACGCTTCGCCAACACAATTGAATGGGATCAACATCGATCGCTAATTCCTCCTGCATCTCGCGAACCAACGCCTCGGGTTCACTCTCTCCCAATTCGATACCCCCGCCAGGTAAACATAACATTCCAGGCGCAGCGACTGTCATGGAACGCCGAATCACCAGCAGACAATCGTCACGAAAAATGACGCCAACGACGCCGCGGCGATGACGAATGGATGGCTTGGCGTGGTTCATAAATCTGTTGTAAGCGCAGGGAGGAATGTAGGAAAGGTGTGCGTCCACTCGCAAAACTCGAACGACTTCCTTTTGCATTGCCGTAAGCTCCACGAGGAAATCGCACGCCGCCGAAGTCCTCGGGGTCGGAGCGAATCAGAATTGTTTCAAAACCGACTGAACCTAAAGATTAACGACACCCTCTGGTCGAACAGAGTGAGCTCAACAACGACAAAGTCTGCCAAGCAAACCCAATCCATCAAAGGAAGCAGGTCAAAGCGAGTACGATTGAGGGCCGCATGCACCAGTACAACAACTTAGCACCACCCAGAGACAGGTCATTGCCGGTTATTTGCGCAGATATGTAAAAGAATGATTCACACAGTGATCACGCAAATAGACTGCTAGGAATTCGCCTGCGAAGACGCAGGTGCCCGGTGGATAGAAGGGACGAAGACGATTTGGTTGACCACAAAAATCTGGACAACGCGCACCACTTCCTACGGGGGCCTGAAGCAGCCGAGGCATTGCGGATTATTTCCAAATTGCACGAGGCCGGTTTCATCGCCTACATGGCGGGTGGATGCGTGCGTGATGCACTGCTGGGGAATCCGCCCAAGGATTATGACGTGGCAACCGATGCTACTCCGGATGCGATTCGCAAGGTGTTCGGAAAACGCAAAACACTCGCCTTTGGGGCGTCATTTGGAGTAATGGCTGTACTGCCATCGCGAGGAAGTCGCGGTTCGTCAACCGAACCAACAGAAGTGGCAACATTCCGAAGTGATGGTTTCTACAGCGACGGACGTCGGCCTGATTCAGTGCATTTTGGCGATGCTGAGCACGATGTGCGGCGGCGCGACTTCACCATCAATGGGCTCTTTTACGATCCCCTTGCCGATCAGATCATCGATTTTGTCGGCGGGGTCGATGATTTAAACCGTGGCTTGCTTCGGACGATTGGCAACCCAGTTGATCGCTTTGCAGAGGACAAACTGCGAATGCTGCGAGCGGTCCGTTTCGCGACCACACTGGCGTTTGACATCGACCCAGCTACGCAACAAGCAATCATTCACCACGCTGCTGATATCACTCAGGTTAGCGGCGAGCGAATTGGCGCCGAAATGCGGCGAGTGTTGGTCCATGCCAACCTGTTGCAAGGCCTGAGTCACTTGCAGTCTTGCGGCTTGGATCGACTTGTATTTCCCGAGATGCGCTCACTGAACTGGGACTTGCTTGGGGAAATGCGAGAAATTGCGGGAAGATCGGAGCTGTCAAGCAAGTCGCTGGGGGCATGGAATGTTCCAAGATCTTTGGCCGCCGTCGTCAGCAATCTAGAGGATCCATCATCCGTCCCGTTGTCGCTGATCGACCGCTGGAGGCTATCCAATACGGAAGTCCGCATGGCTGATTCAGCACTCAGCCACTGGCAAACGATCGCGACTGCTGACCGGCAAAAATGGTCAACAGTACAGCCCATCCTGATCGATCGTGATATCGACACCATCATCTGGTTGGCGGAAACCCGGGTTGCAGTCGAGCAACACGACCGCGGCGGCGTGGAAAGAGTTCTAGAAGCGTTGGAATGGCCTGCTGAGCAGCTTGACCCACCGCCTCTGCTCAATGGGGACGACCTGCGACAACTTGGCATCCCGGGTGGGCCTCAACTGGGACGGCTCCTCAAAAAGATCAGACAGGCCCAACTCGACGGTGAATTGAAGACCCGTGAGGAAGCGGAGAAAACCGTTGAAAAGTCGTTAAAAACGGTAGATCCTTAGGGGGTGCGGGCACGCAACGGCAAGTGACTGACAGGCCTGCCAGACCTTTGAAGCTAACTCGCCGGGGAGAACAAAACCGTGCAGTAAAAGGTGAAGTCGGAAGCTCAAACCGCTCGCACGACGACTTTCTATCTTGACGGCGTCGCCAGCTGCCGATTATCTCACCATTCAGTCCTACCGCATCCGAACTGCGATTCCAATCGAGTCCAACCAAGGAAGGTTGCCCCCGATGACCGATACTCCCAGCGTTCCACTCTTAGATGTCAATCGCGATAACAGCCCTCATCGCGAGGAATTCATCGAAGCGATCTCCAAAGTCATCGACAGCGGTCGATATCTTTTTGGCCTCGACGTAACCGAACTGGAAGGCGAAATCGCAGCCTACAGCCAAGCGGAAAACGCCATTAGTTGCGCCTCCGGGAGTGATGCGCTGCTACTCGCGCTGATGGCGTTAGGGATCGGGCCAGGCGACGAAGTGATTGTCCCCAGCTTTACCTTTTTTGCTTCGGTCAGTTGCATCACACGACTTGGCGCAACACCCATTTTTGCTGACATTCGACCAGATACATTCAACGTCGATCCCGATGCGATTGAAGCCGCAATCACATCGAGCACCAAAGCGATCATCCCCGTTCACTTGTTTGGTCAGTGCGCCGAAATTGATCGCATCTGCCAGATCGCCTGCGACCACGATATTCCAGTCGTCGAAGACGCAGCCCAGGCCATCGGGGCCGCATACCACTCGCGACCAGCCGGAAGCTGGGGGTTGGTTGGATGCTTTAGCTTTTATCCCACCAAGAATCTTGGTGGGATGGGCGACGGCGGGATGCTGACGTCTTGCGATGCGGCAATAGCCGATCGTCTGCGACTGTTTGCCGGGCACGGCATGCGTCCGCGGTATTACCATCAAGTTATCGGTATCAATAGCCGTCTCGACACGATGCAAGCGGCAGTGCTCCGGGTAAAGCTGAAATCACTTCCGCAAGCCGTTGATAACCGCACCAAAATTGCGACGCGCTACACACGGATGCTAACAGAATCTAATTTGGTGGGCGAGCATTTGGTCTTACCCACCGTCGACCCCAACGCATTCCATGTCTGGAATCAATACGCAATCCGAATCGCCGGTGGACAGCGCGACGCACTTCGTAATCACATGGCTGAAAACGGCGTTGCCAGCGAAATCTATTACCCAGTACCAATGCACCAACAACAGTGCTTTGAGTACTTGAAGGTTGAGAAAGATTCGCTCCCCGAAACCGTTCGAGCCAGTGAGGAAGTTTTGAACCTGCCGATTTTTCCAAGTCTTACCGAAGCGGAACAAATCCGCGTCGTGGAAACGATTTCGGGCTACTTCGCCAGTGGCGTCAAAGCTGCCGCGTAACGACAGTAAATAATCTGTCGGGACCCTCGAAACCAGTCCTTCCGAAAAACGTATGTTGTCCTGAAGGAAATACGCCGTGATTGAAGCGACTGCGGTCGCTCGCACTTTTCTATCGTCTGTGTAGAACGGCGGCGGGCGTTAGCGTAACGGAGCAAACCATCTCTAGCGATATACCGCTCAACGCGACTACCGCGACACCGAAGCTGATCACCGGCAACAGTATTCAGTTCGAACAAACGGAAAAACCGATCTGTCGGTTAATCAACCGCGTTGCTATTTCTCAGCAGCTTCAAATCAGCAAACGGATCTTGACTAATCAACCGGCACCACGTTTAGCTAACTTGAGTAACGATCGACGAATCGCTGCTGCATTAGGCTGAGCGCCCTTCTTGGGTCGCACAACAAAGTCAAAGCCGGACGGCAATTGGTCACGTTGAGTTCGATAGGCTTCACGGATCAATCGTTTCCAATGATTACGGAGCACCGCAGAGCCAGTTCTCTTCGGGATGGTCACACCCAAACGAGGCGACGATGGGGACCGACTGGCACGTGCGTAAAGGACGAGCATGCCGTCAGCTGCGCAATTTCCCCGCCGTAGTATTTGAGTGAAGTCTTCTCCGCGAAGCACTCGGTAGCGTTTGGGAAATAATTGATTCACGATCCAAACTACAGCAGTTCTGGTCCAGCCAATTCAAATGATGGCAATATCGGTGGCAACCATTCGGTCCAGCGAATGAACTTGGCGGTCGAAGTTTCTTTCTGGCAATGGTTTCTTCAAGTCACAACACGTGGAGAACGGCTCGAGATCGAAACAACGATGCAAGGCGGACCCTCCCATCAAAAAGTCAAGTGATCCCTGGGCGATATGGAACACATTTCATCCAACTGTTGAATCAGTTTTTGGGACTCTGCATCCCACTCGGTGGGAAGTTGCACCCGCAACACGACGATCAGGTCTCCGCTTGATCCATCTGACTTCTTAACGCCTTGTCCCTTAAGCCGCAGCCGACGACCACCGCTGCTTCCTGCGGGAATGCTAAGCGTGCCAGTGCCCGCTGGGATCGGGATATCAACTTTTGCGCCCAATGCAGCCTCCGCAAGTGTGACAGGCAAAGTCAGTTCGAGGTTCTGTCCATCTCGTCTGAAATGTGGATGATCCGAAACCTTGATGATCAGAATAAGGTCACCGGGTGGCCCACCGTCGGGAGAAGGTTGCCCACGTTCGCGTAGCCGGATTTTGGATCCCGTCTCGACACCAGGCGGAATGGTGACGGAGATCTTATCGTTCTGCAGATAAAATTCAGGCTTGCCACCGACCACCGCGGTTTGCAGCGGAATCTCGAGTTCGTGACGAAGATTCGCGCCGCGAGTTGGCTGTGCTGGCTGACTGCGTCCCCTTCTTCGTCGGCCACCACCTGCACTGGTCCCTCCTGGACCACGACCTCCCCCCATCATCTGCTCAAAGAAATCGGAGAATCCCTCGAACTGGGCCCCACCACGCGATCCGCCAAACACCTGATCCAGATCCAGGCCATCGAATCCGCCGCCACCCTGCTGGTAACCCGTGCTGCGAATCTTCTCAAAATCCGCACCGTATTGATCGTAGGCTGCCCGTTTTTCGTCGTTGCTCAGCACATCGTAAGCTTCCTGGACCCGCTTGAACTTGTCTCTCGCGACCTTGTCATCGGGATTTTTGTCGGGATGGAATTTTAAAGCGAGTCTGCGGTGCGCTTTTTTGATGTCATCCTTCGTCGCGTTTTTCTGAACGCCGAGCGTTTGGTACAGGTCTTCAGCCACAAGCAAAGATTCTTTTCAACAGAGGGCAATGAATGGGGGATGGTTCAACCAGCAGGAGCGAACGGAAACAACAAGCAGGTAAACGGATCAGGCAGGCAGACGGGTCGAAATTAGCACAGAGGCTCCAATCTCTCCGAGGATCTCACGATTCAACGAGCCTTCAGAGCGATTTGTCTCGCTAAGTTACCCGAAGATTTCGCGAAGTCTCCCACTCAGAGTAGGCGGAGCTCGCATTGCCGAGCTGTCAACTTGGCAAATTCTTGCGGAATCGACTAGGCGAGCAAACGCCGAACCATGTTACCGGTCCAAGATTAATTGCTTGGCTTCTAAAACAACATGGATCCCACCCGGAAGCGAAAACCGCACCGGTTCTCCCGCTTTAATCGCAGTAGCGAGACGTTTCCAGTGCCGCTGGCTCATTTTTTGACGTGGCCAGGCCGATTGATCCCAAAGCCGCTGACAAGCCGCGATGAGAATCGCTTCGTGGATGCTGGGGGTTTCTCCATCGCAATCAAGCGTCAAGGGTACCTGCCGCACTTGATGCTTGGCGACCCAGTGCTCGGCCGAACGCTGAACCACCTCATTCCATTGGCATTGACCATCAATCGCTCTCAAAATGGCGTCTCCCGCCTTGGGAAACTGCTCTTGGAGCAGCGGTATCACTTTGTGACGAATCCAATTTCGCCGAAAATCGGCATTTTGATTCGACGAATCCTCACACCACGACTGTTTGTTCGCCCGCAGCCCATCGCGAATCTGCTCGCGGCGTACCTGGAGGAGAGGCCGCGCCAGCACCAAATCAGTGCCGATTGGCCGAAAGGACCGAATTCCCGTTAAACCGCTTGGCCCCGTTCCTCGCAGCAAATGATGCAGTACCGTTTCGATGTTATCGTCTGCCGAGTGAGCGAGAGCAATGTAACGAGCGCCCGTTCGATGGGCGGTCTCGGTGAGAAAGTCGATTCGCTGCTGACGCATCCCGGCCTCATCCGCCGCCGCCCCATCACCATCCCGGCAGGCATATTGCACGCCCAATCGCTCGGCAAGTTCCTGCACAAATTGCTGGTCACGGTCAGACTCGGCACCGCGTAACCCATGGTTGAAATGGGCCGCGACCAAAAACCCTGCTGGGCCCGCTGCGACATCGTGACGCAGTTCCGCCAGTAGGGTCAACAAACCGACGCTGTCAGCCCCTCCGCTGCATCCGATGACAACCCCAACACCTTGCCAACGCCCGAGCGGCCACGCCCGACGCGTCTCATCGAGCAGGACTTTCCACGGGCCATCTTGACATCGTCCGCCGCTAACCGTTTGGACGTTGCTTTCGTCGGGCATAATCAGCTGGTAACTTGAGAGGGGTCGCGATTGGAAATCAGGTCAGCGGCCTCCAACCAGATTAACAACTTCATTGGACAACAGAATCACCGGTCGACGCGGAAGCTAGACAGACCTGCCTCTAGAATTCACCACTGGAACTCAGTAGTCAGCTGAACGTCGCATTTCGAACCTGCGTGCCTCGATGTGGACCCTACTCATCATTTTCATCCTGTATTGGACACTGCCGTTGGCTTGGTGCGCACAGTCATGCTGGAGCCACCTGCCCTGGCAACGTATTCAATTTCGGGACACGCTTCATCGGATTGCCAGACACGCGAAGATCTCCGCAAATCGGTTGCGTCAGGGTCAAATGTGCATGGGCTTGGCCGCTTGTGCCCGACGACCCAACCGGTGGTTTTCGAGTCCTCGATACCGAGGACAAAATGCTTACATCGACGACGATTTTAATTGGCTTGATTTCACTTCTGGTGGGATCAGCCTTAACTTTTGGGCTCTTCCAACTCCAGGAGAACAAGCGTCAGACTCGACAGCAGGAGGAGGCGGAAAAATTAATCGCTTCACTCCACCAACAAGCTGAAACCGAACGCAGCCAAGTCCTGTTAAAAGCGAAAGAAGAAGCTTTAGCAGCCAAGGCTGCTGCCGAAGAGGAATTGGCTGCCTCGCGAAAATCACAGTTACAGCGAGAGCAAAAACTTGATCGCCGTGAAGACCAACTGACCCGGCAGGAAGAAGGAATCCACAAACAGCAGCGTGGTCTGGAATCGAGTCAAACTCGATTGGCAACGCAAATGCGTGGGATCAGCGAACAGCGTGCGCAGCTGGAAAAGTTAACCAAGCAACAAGTGGCGGTCTTAGAACAAGCCAGTGGAATGGCGCGTGACGAAGCAGCCGAAAACCTGATGAAGGCGCTCGAAAAAGAACTCGAACACGAGCGGGGTTCGGTTCTGCTGAGGCACCAAAAACAGCTAGAAGAGGTCGTGAATACGCAAGCCCGTGATATGTTGCTGACCGCGATGCAGCGGTTTGCTTCCGCACATACGGCTGAATCAACCACCAGCACCGTCGATGTGCCAACCGACGACATGAAAGGACGAATCATCGGTCGCGAAGGCCGAAACATTCGCGCTTTCGAGAAAGCAACCGGCGTCGACGTCATCATCGATGATACCCCTGGCGTCGTTATCGTGAGTGGATTTGATCCTGTCCGACGCGAAATTGCCCGACTCGCACTCAACCACCTCATCGCTGACGGCAGAATCCATCCCTCCAAAATTGAGGAGGTGGTGGAAGAGACAAGCAAGAAGATCGACGAACTGATCATGCAAAAGGGCCGTGAGGCTGCCGACGAAGCCAATGTTCTCGGAATTCACGAGAAGATCGTTCGCATGCTTGGACGGCTGCACTTCCGAACTTCTTACAGCCAAAATGTCCTCCGACACAGCGTAGAAGTTGCCTTTGTCTCGGGACTCGTGGCCGAAATGTTAGGGATGGATGCCGACCTCGCGCGTCGCTGCGGATTGTTGCATGACATTGGAAAAGCAGCCGATCATGAATTAGAAGGTGGACACCCGAAAATCGGTGCTGACCTGCTGCAACGGCACAATGAGTCAGCGGAAGTCGTGCACGCGGCGTTGGGACATCATGACGACATCGTCACTGAACGCCCCTACACCATGCTGGTCGCAATCGGGGATGCTTGCAGTGCAAGCCGCCCCGGCGCTCGACGCGAATCGCTGGAACGATATGTCAAGCGAATGGAAGAACTGGAATCAATCGCGACCCGCTTCGAAGGGGTCCGCCAAGCATTCGCCATCAGCGCCGGACGAGAGCTGAGAGTCATCGTCAACAGTGACCGCACGACCGATGAACAAGCCGCAACGATCTGCCACGACATCGCCAAGGCCTTTGAAACCGAGCTTACTTACCCCGGTGAGATCAAAGTAACAGTGCTCAGGGAATCCCGATTCACCGAAACTGCCAAATAGAGAATCTGGGCGGCCAACTCAGGGTGGAAGATGCTCGATTGCTCAAATTCCAACAAGGCGATCCTGATCAGAGAGACGCTTTGGGAGGGAAACAATGCGAGAAAGACCTTGTGAAGCAGAGTTGCTTTGTGGGAATACGGTCAGGTAGCGATAAGAACGGAACTTAGGCTGATGTCTAGATTTGCTGAGGCAAGGCTGGGCAAAGGTGTCACGCCGGAAAGGGAGAGCGAGTTTTAATGGGTCAGATCGAGCCACCCAATAAGTCCAGCCCAGTGAGCTAAAACGGTCCCAAAGCGAATTGGCTCAAACCCGACTCGCTTGACAGTTCTCGGCGTCGGCCCTAATTTGACGATTCTCTCGCAATTCGCGATGAAACCCGGCACCAGCCAAGTAGAGACGGACTCGTTATGAGCGTCGATTTAGAAGCAATTGCCCAACGCGGGCGTTGTGATGTATCCAGCCTGCGACTCGCACTGCCACTCCTCGAACAAGGCTATTCGCCGCCTTTTTTGGCGCGGTACCGTCGGGATGAATTAGGGGGTCTTGATGAAGCCACCCTGTGGAGTCTTGAGGCTGCTTTGCGGACGAACCAGCAAATCGCGGCTCGCCGCGCGGAGTTGAGCGAAGCGTGGAACCAGACGTCACTGGCTGATCCGGCCATCGGGCACGCGATCAAGAAAGCAAACTCCCAACGAATGCTGGCCCGGCTATCACGGCGGTTAAAGTCCGAATCCCGGGAAACCGCGAATGATTCTGCGCGGCTTGCGGTTCGCCTTTTAAATCCACATCAAGACGATCCTGGCGATCCGGCCGAAATCGCGGCGAAAATCGAAGGGCTCACCGATGCAGCCAATGCGACCGAAAATCTGGACCATGCGCTCGCGACGCGTCTGGCTGGTGATCCGCGTCTAATCGGGTCGGCTGTTCGTTGGCTAGCCAAACACGCCCGAATTCATATCGCTAATATCAGCGACCCCCACGGTCACGACGAAAAGGATGATTCCCCGGCAGCGACCAAAGAAGAAAAGAAAACCAAACGAGCGAAATCAGACTCTCCCAGCGAAGCGAAGGCGGCTGAGGCTGAAACAACCGCACCGCCAACCAACGGTCCAGATCAGCCGAGCAGGGAAGAAGCCCTACCAACGGCAAATGATGGGGTAACGGAAAACGATGGTGTAACGGCAAACGATGCCGCAGCGGCGGAACAAAAATCAGCCGCTACCCCAAACCCAGAACCGGCCGCTTCCGTTGAAGCGGTGACTTCGAATGAAGCGGTCGCAACCGATTCCGCGATGGCCATTTCGAAACCGCTCCCCGCAGCGACCGATGGTGGAACTGAGGCTGCCAGCTCTGCGGCACTCACCCTCGAACCGACGCCCCCAGCAGCCGAGAACCCAGCAGCCGAGAACCCAGATTCAGTTGTCTCGGAAACAGCGAACACTGACGCCGCCGCTGCGAGTGAAACGGCTGCCCCTTCGGAAACACGAGGTTCGTTGGAAACACCCGCTGCAGAGCCGCAGACAACCGCCGCAGAATCATCAAGTTTGGCAACTGAGAATCCTGGCGCAGCGGTTGCGGCACAGGCGACGAGCGTAGCCAAACCAGCGTCTGAACCTGGCAAGCAGGAACCAACCGCTAAAGCTCACAAGCCATCCAAGAAGCAGAA
Organism: Planctomycetota bacterium; assembly: GCA_036339635.1. Lineage (GTDB taxonomy): Bacteria > Planctomycetota > Planctomycetia > Pirellulales > Pirellulaceae > Rubripirellula. The sequence continues at coordinate 16,782 of JAYZAR010000302.1, forward strand.
AAAGATTTCTCCCCGCCAACGCCGCCGCCGTTGGTTAGTCGGAGTACTCAAGCCGCTTGAAGGCAAACGTCTGGCTTGCGACAAACTGAGCTCATTCGAAGTCGTCATGCTTGGTCGCGGCCTGCGTAGCCAAGTCGCCCAGTGCACGTTCGAATACGACGCCACGAAGCTCGTGGCCGAGCTTCAGCGTGTGGCCGCAGGACTCAACCGAAATTTCGAGGATGAACTTCGCCAGCTCGTCCTTGAACATGAAGCGAGCATCCGCGAAGCGGCCGAATCCGCTTGGTGGGACGATTTGCATGAACGTGCGTCAGCTCGCTTAGTCGGAATCACTGCAGATCACTTGAGTCGCCAAGTCAATCGTGGCGCAGTCGATGCCAAAGTGGTGCTCGCAATCGATGCTGTCGGTCCACGCACCGCAGCTACCGCCATCGTTTCCGCTGATGGGCAACTTCTGCATTGCGAAGACCTTCCCTGTCAATTGTCGGCCAGCCAGCGAGGCCAGGCCGTCAACAAAATGGGCGAACTGATTCACGCCTATCACGTTGATTTGCTGGTGATTAGCAACGGCCCCGCCCGCCGGGCAACCATGATCGCTCTGAACGATTTGATCTCGCAATCCCCGCCCGACACCGTCCGCTGGACCTTGGCCGACCGAAGCGGTGCCGATGCTTACGCCAGCAGCGGGGTGGCGAATGACGAAATGCGGTCCACACCGCGACGCTTCCGTGCTGCGGCATGGTTGGCATTTTCTGTCTTGCAACCAGCCCAAGCGTTGGCGAAGGTCGATCCCCTGAAACTTCGACTCAGCTCCTTTCAACGGGAGTTGTCCGACGATGCACTCGCCGATGCACTAACCAACGTGATGACTAGCGGAGCATCCAGAGGTGGCGTGGATGCAAACTCAGCACCCATTTCTTGGCTGCAAAAGTTGCCCGGTATTTCCGCAGAAATGGCGACCATGATCGATCAATCACGGCGCGAAAAGTTGTTTAAATCACGACAATCACTGCTCGACTTGGAACAGTGGGAGACTTCGGCGAATTCGCGGCAAGCGATCCCCTTCCTGCGAGTCTTTAACGCGGAAGAACCGCTCGATGGCACGCTGATTCATCCAGAAGATTACCCTCTGGCGAAAAAACTGGCGGCAACCCTGGAAATCGAACTGCCACCCGCCGCGCCACCAAGTTACGAATCGCCCGACTACTCGCAACCCGCTGAGCCGGTTGATCCCACCAAACTGGCAGAACGACAAACGGCACCCCAGCCAGCAATCGTAGAAGACTTCTCGGCGGCGGGTGAGAATGCGACGGAGTTCGCAATCGACTCAGACGCTACGCGCACAAGTCCGCCCGCCGAATCACAGGATGCTTCGGAACCGCAAGAGGCGACGCCGCCATCCGAGAGCGACGTTGCAACAGGCGAAGCATCAACCGGGGCTCCTGCGGACGCCGAAGAACCAGCAACAACCGCCGCTGAACCTGCCGCGGCCACGGAACCAGAAACCACCGGGGAAGGCAACCAAAGTGATGCAGCAAGTAGTGAGGCCGTTGCGACTGCGGAGACCGAACAATCGGCAACCGAGTCAGAACAGAGCGAAACGAGTTCGACCAAACCGGCTGCAACTGAAAAAGGTTCGGTAACGGGACCGCAAATCCCTGATCGTGTCTTGCGACCGAAACCAGACCGATCGAAAACGGATAAATGCATCAAAGAGTGGCAGATCGGTGGTCGGCGAACGCAACAAATAGTTCAATGGCTTTGCGACCCCTTCGGCGACAGCGACGCCAGCGGAAACGCTCCTGCTGTCATGAATACGATGCCATCCTTAGGAGGACTGAAACCTGGCGACCAAGCGATCGGAATCGTCGTCGGGATCATGCCATTCGGTGTATTCGTCGAATTAGCCCCCGATTGCAGCGGCTTGATCCACGTCAGTCGCGTCTCCGATTCATACGTCGAAGATCTGCACGAAGCCGTGCAGGTTGGTGACATTGTGACCGCATGGGTCAGTGGAATTGACGAAAAGCGTCGGCGGGTTGCGTTGAGCGCCCTATCGCCCGAACGTGAAGCAGAGCTCGAACAAGCCAGACAGGCACAACACTCGCGTGGCGGCGGACAGCGTCGAGACGGAGGTGGACGTGGACAAGCACGCGGCGGCGGACAAGCACGGGGTGGCGGACAAGCACGGGGTGGGCCAGCGCGCGGCGGCGGACAGCCACGGGGTGGGCCAGCACGCGGCGGGCAACAAGGTTCCAACCGCTCTGAATCGGGCAACCGCGGTGGCGGGCAAGCAAGAGGCAGACAAACTCGGGGTCGAGGTGATCGGGGACGTGATGCCGGACGGGGTGGAAAGAGACGTGAAAAGCGTCCCGAGTCATATCGCGTCGTCAGCAAGAAGGAATCGAAGCCGATCTCAGATGCGATGCAAAAAGGTGAAGAACCATTGCGATCCTTCGGCGACTTGATGCAATTCTTCGATCACTCCAAACCGAAGGAAAAACCGAAGGAAAAACCGAAGGCACCCGCCCCAAAACCCGCGAAAACCGAATCCGATACGCCAGCTGAGACCACGGCAACAGCGACGGAATCGGAAACGCAAGTTCCAGCTGGTCCGGCTAGCGACAGCGTACCAGCGGCGAACACAGAGACCTCACCGACCGCGACCGCTCCGAGTGAGGCATCTGGCAGCAGCGTTGAAAATGAAAACGGAAGCAAGAACACCGATGCAAATCCGTCGGCCGAACAAAAGAATGATGCGAACTCACCACCAGCTAATGATGGTGGGAACCTCTCTCCGGATGTTTCGAGCTGATGAGTGACGACTTTCAATCGCGACTTGAATCCGCAATCTCGCGAGGAAAACGGCGTGCTGACCAGAAGGCTTCGCAGCAGCGGGAAAAAGAACTCAGCGACGAAGAGCTGCGCCGACTCCACACTTCTTACCGACTCGCGCTCTCGGACCGAATCGAGGGAGCGGTTCACCAAGTTGCGGACCATTTCCCCGGCTTCCAAGAGGAATCCTTGTTCGGTGAAGTGGGTTGGGGATCAGCGTGTCACCGTGATGACCTAAGAATTGATTCCGGTCGACGCAGCAACCAGTACAGCCGTCTCGAAATGGTGATCCGCCCATTCAGCGACTTACGTGTGCTGGAACTGAAGGGCAAAGGCACTGTGATGAATCGCGAATTATTCAATCGCAACTATTACTTGCCGATTTCCGCAGTTGACCAAAAAGAATTCGAACAATTGATCGATGCCTGGTCGATTGAGTACGCCGAAATCTACGCGGCGAAGAGTCAAGCTTAAGGATCGTAAAAACCTCAGGTCAATCAGCCTAGCGATCGCGATCTCCACATTGATCCGCAATCAAGTGCTTGGACCGAAGACGCAACCGGCCGACCAACACAACGGAGGGTCGCCAACAAAGCGGCACATCAGTTGAAGCCTGCGGTATCGCCGATGCTCCAAACTATTTCTTCGAGAGGGTCTTGGCGACGCGCTGCAACAATTCTTTGCTTTTCTTGATGCCGTCCATCTCACTCACAGCACGGCCCTCGTACTCAATTCCGACATACCCGTGGTAGCCGTGCTTCTCGACAACGATTTGCATCATCTTCTCAAAATTAGTACTCGTCTCATTGCCGTTTTCGTCAAAGTCATTTGTCTTGGCGCTGACAGCAAGGGCATACGGCATGAGCTCATCGACACCTTGGTAGCGATCATAAAGCTCAGGTTTTGGCCCACGCGAAATCGTGAAATTGCCAAAATCAGGAAGGGTACCACAATTTTCCATTCCCACTTTTTCGATGACGCCAACCAGCCATTTCCCATTACTACTGAGTCCGCCATGGTTTTCCACAATCACGTTTAAACCTAGCGATTGAGCATATTCAGAAAGGCGGCGCAAACCATCAGCCGCCAATTTCTGCTGTTCCTCGTAAGTACCGCGACTGCCAGCATTGACGCGAATCGAATGACAACCGAGAAACTTCGCCGCCTCGACCCATTTATGATGGTTCTTTACCGACTTGGTCCGTTCCGCTTGATCCGGAGCCCCAAGCTGTCCCTCTCCATCAATCATGATCAACAGATTCCTGACACCCTCATCTTCACTCCGCTGCTTGAGATCTGACAGGTATTTCTCATTGTTTGCTTTGTCTTTGAAGAATTGGTTGACATATTCGATCGCATCGATCCCAAACTTTTGTTTCGCAACTCTGGCAAAATCAAGGTTGGTCATCTCGACCGCCGGATCACGAAGTGTTCGGTGCAATGACCATTGAGCCAACGAAATCTTGAACGGCAAATCTTCTTCATGATGATCGGCATACGCAGGAACCTGAACTGCCATCGGTGCGGCCACCGAAGCCGCACATGAACGAAGAAACTGTCGCCGATACATCGTTGTCAAACCCTATAACTAAGCTGAATATGAAAGATCTCGCTCACGACGACCAGATTCGGTACGCCGCCCAAAGCATTCTATTTGGTTGATTATAACCACTCGACAGCTGCCAAGTCTCAACGAATGGAAACCGCCTCCGACTGATCCACTACCAGTGCTTCCAGGATCGCTGCATGCTGCTGAACTATCGAACTCTGATCCTCATCACTGGCCAAATTGATGGTTTCAGCAGGATCCAGTTCATGGTCATACAGCTCAGCGGCTTCGACAATTCCGGTAACGAAGTTACGCCATTCGGTGTAGCGGAACCGCGACGTCCGAATTGAGTAACCCATTAGTTCAGGGTCACCTCCGGATGGTGGATAGGCAGGTCGTGTGTGCTGAGTCATTGTTGCTTGCTTTACTTCGGCATTAGGATCGCGCAGAACCGGCACCAGGCTGGTTCCCTCCAATCCTTCAGGTGGTTTCAGCCCACATAATTCTGCCAACGTTGGATAGAGGTCAAGCAATTCGACAAGCGAATCACTCCGAGTCCCGGGTGTTCCGATACCGGGGGCCGAGATCATCATCGGCACCCGAGCATCCAATTCAAAGTTCGATGTCTTGCACCAAAGACCATGCTCGCCGAGATGAAACCCATGATCCGACCAGAACACGATGATGGTCTCTTCACGCAAACCCAACCGATCTAATTCACGGATCACTCTTCCGATCTGTTCATCGACATAACTAATCGCCGCGTAGTAACCGTGTCGCAAGACACGAATCTGATGATCCGTCGGTGGTGCGGATTTGAAACTCCGTAATAGCTCACGACTGTCATGCAGGGCAACACTCGGCACATTTTTGGGCGGAAACGGATGATCTGGCAGCCGAACATGGCCAAAGTCGTAGCGGCTCCAATATTTGGCAGGTGGATTGAATGGCAAGTGCGGTTTCCAAAACCCAACCCCAAGAAAAAACGGCTTTCCATTCATCGACTGCAAGGCATCGATAGCTTGATCTGCGATCCGACCATCAAAATATGCGTCATCAGGAACATCGCGACTTTCAACGCGTGGAGTTTGTAAATGATTCTCGGGTATCGGTCCGTCAACGACCGGTCGATCGTGCCCGTGACTCGCGTAATGCATCGATTCGGGGACGGTCCACGACGCAGGATCGCCACGCCATTGATCTTGCCGCCAATTGTGAAACAGCTTGCCAACGCCTTGCGTGAAGTAACCACTCTGTTTGAATCGCTGTGGCAGCGTGACCAATTGGTCATTGCGATCACGAAAATGTGTGGGCAGATCGGTTACTCCTAACGTATCGGGCCGTAAACCTGTCATCAGCGAAGCGCGAGAAGGATTGCACACCGCTTGCTGACAATAAGCACGATCGAAGACGACACACTCCTTCGCGAGTTGATCGAGGTTCGGTGATTGCACCAAGGGCGAACCGTAGCACCCAAGTTCAACCCGCATATCGTCGACTGCGATGAATAGAACATTTTTGCGTGGACGTTTCACAGCCTGATCCGATTCTTTGTCGACCGGGGCATGATAGAGGTACCCGTCCTCCGCACCGACCAGCAACTCACGTCGACCATCACCATTCCAATCCACCGTGGTAGGACTTGTCGTGTGCCCTGCCAATCGCCGATCACTCAAGGGACCTTCATCGCTGAAAACGTATTTTCCGTCAGCACCTGCCTGCTGACGCATCCAGTGAACATTGACTGAGTTGACCAACAAATCGCGTCGACCATCGCCATCCCAATCAACGACACAAAGCTTTCGGCGGCCACTCTTGCCAGCTTCACCTTGGTTGAGCCGAAGCGGCGTGCTTTCATTTCCCGCGATACGTTTGTGGCGGTTATCAAACGTCCCTCCGACAAAGACTCGTCGCCCGGGCCCCAGCAATAACCCACCCTTGATTTTGGATCGCGGAAACCAAGCCAGATAACCTTCATGGTCAAGCATCAACAAGTCATTTAGCCCATCATAGTTCCAATCGACAATGACCGGTGTGGTTCGCCACTGGGTGGCCAATTCATCTTTCGCAGGACTCCACCAATTCCATGCCGGCTTGGGTGGATCGCCGTCCCATTGGACCCTCACATTCCTTGCTGCCGAAAGCTTGGGATGCTTCCGTGTTCCCACGTTTCGATACCAAACAACTTTCCCCCATATTGAATTCGCAACGATATCGGGCAGCCCGTCGTGATCCCAATCGGCAACGTCAATCGTGGTGTAACCCCACTTCCGTTCCGCCGGCCCCTGAATCGAGCCGTTCTCGCCAGCCATAATACGAATTGGTTGACCATCGATTTCCAGCAACCGCGGCGCTGACCACTTCGGTGGATTCAATCCGTCAAGATTCTCAATCCAGCCAATCTCGCCAGCCGTATTGCCACACACCAAGTCTTCATCACCATCATCATCCCAATCAAAACTCACGGGCGTAACCAAAGCACCGAACTTCACGTCATCAGCTTGCTGCTGAAAGAAAACCGGCGGTTCAAATTGTGGCATCCCATCGCTGACAGCCCCTGTATGCCTCAGCAAAGCCACTCGACCATCTTCTTGACCTACCACTAGGTCAACATCCTGGTCACCATCCCAATCAACCGCCGAGACAACGATCATGCACAAGTGCATATCGATCGGCTGATCATTCCGAGTTAGCACACGACCCGATGCGTACTTTGGCTCATTCCGCGATCCAATATTTTGAAAGTAGGTAAAACCATCCAAAAAATCGCCGCACAGTAAATCGAGGTCACCGTCACCATCAAAGTCAGCGAAATTAGGACTGGGCATACCGAAAACATCCACCGGCTGATCGCCGGCATTCAACTGTATCGGTGGTTCATACTCTGGTTTCTCGGTGGTCCCGCAATTACGGAGAATGTAGACATAGCCGCGCAGTGGTCCTCGCGTCCAATGCCCTTGTTCATCAAATGCGTTGTCCCAACCATACTCGACCCATAACCCGTGACCTGCAAAGAGATCTTCGACACCATCCCCGTCATAATCGACCACACCCCACTGGTTCGCGCGAACCCTGCCCTGACCATCGTCGAGAGTCGCTTTGGGATACTTTTTCAAGCGGCTTGAAAAATCACCCTCAAACACACCCGTCAATTCCGCCGCGGGTACCATCATTCGTGGCCGGCCATCAGGCATCGAAAACGAAAGATTACGAATCCCTGGAGCAACCTTCACACCGGGCTTGAAAACCGGCAACGCCCCACCCTCAGCACCTGGATTCTCAAAAAAGTAAGTCCCGTTGTACGGTACGTCGCTACAAGAAACGACGAGGTCAAGGTCACCATCACGGTCGTAATCAATCGGCAATGGCCATCCCCACAGACCGACCCCCAGATCAACGGCCAGTCCCGGATGGTTGTATTTCATTCGCTGTAATTTGATAGGCGGTTCAACACCATGGACCGTAAGTGCTACCGCGAAGGCAGCTACGAGCAGGCAACCAATTCGAACGATCATCAGCAACTTCTATTCTCCGTGTCGGCTAGACTTTTTGTTTGACGGGTCACGACCTCAGCACCTTTTTGTCCGAGATACCTCGACCGCCGCCGTCTGCTAGGATACCTCAGGCCGCACCACTCAACACGGCCAAGTCGTTGTAGAATGCGTGCTGATTAAATAATCCCCTGCGGTGCACAAGTCGAGTGAGTGAGAAGCAAGATGCAACGATTACTTTCGCTGGCGATCTTAACCAACCCAGTGTTCCTCGGCATTGTTTCTCCCTCCATCATCAAGATCGCCACGGCGGAGGAACCTAAAGTGGTTTTCCGTGAAGACTTCGAATCAGGATTTGACCGCTGGGAAATCCTGGATCCGGCAACCTGGCAGATCAACGAGCATGATGGGAACCACTGCCTTGAGATCACGGCTAGAAAGAGCGATTACAGACCACCCGTTCGCAGCCCGGGACACGTGGCATTGATTCGAGATCTAAAGCTGACGAGCTTTGACATCACATTCAAGGTCCGCAGCACCAAGGACACTGGCAATCATCGCGACTGCTGTGTCTTTTTTGGCTACCAAGATGATCAGCACTTTTACTACGTGCATCTCGGTGCGAAGCCTGATCCCCATAGCGGCCAGATCATGATTGTGAAAGAAGCCCCGCGACTTGCGATCACGAACAATCAAAAACTGACCCCTTGGGACGATCAATGGCACAATGTTCGACTCGTTCGAGACATCGAGCAGGGGACGATACAGATATTTTTTGACGACCTGCAAACGCCGCACATGGAAGTGGAAGACAAGACTTTCAAAGAGGGTCGAATCGGAATTGGCTCATTTGATGATCTAAATGAGTTCGATGAAATTGTAGTCCGAAGCCGCTAAACCAAGATACCGAGGCTCAGCCAAATGCATCCAGAAAAATCACGGGTCAAATTCGATCGGCATCCAAATGCCAGAGAGATAGCTTTCGTGCCCGGCTGCTCGAGGGATCAAACGAGCGGGCAATGACCGACCGCGATGACTTGTCGCTGCAAAATCAATGCGAAGAAGCTACACAATACACCTCCAATGGCTTTGTTTTTTTCACTCGATGGGCGAACCATCGCGAAACAAACACCTCTAATTAGTCGCTCCGATGCAACCCAAACGAATCGAGCATCATTACCACTTTTGCCCGCAATGCGGTGTCAAGAACAACTGCCCCACGGAGGTCCCTTTTCGATGTAAGCCATGCGGCTTTACACAATTCTTCGGGCCGGTTGCTGCGGTCGGAGCGTTGATCTGCAACAAGCGTGATGAATTGCTACTTGTGCGGCGTGCCCGAAACCCGGGAAAGGGCAGATGGGGATTACCGGGCGGATTCATCGATCGAGGTGAATCGGTCGAGACAGCAATGCGCCGCGAAGTCCGAGAGGAGACTCAGCTAGAAATCTGCGATGCTCGCTACTTGACATCCTTCCCCAATGATTACGACTACCAAGGAATCGTTTCGCCGGTTGTCGACCTGTTCTACACGGCACGAGTCATCGATCCCGCAACCATCGTATTGGCAAAGGACGAACTCGACCATCACATTTGGGTTCGGCCGAATGCAGAACAACTTGAACAAATGGCGTTCCCTAGCAACCGGTTCGCAGTGGAGCGCTGGCTTAACAGATAATAGACATTGACTGTAGCCCGCTTCGAACCACGTGCCCAAACTGACCGGTGCGATCAGTCGTGACTGTGATGAACGAACACGTCAAAGCTGCCTCACAAATCGGCTCAACCGTCGACGATGCGATTCAACGGCACTTGTTAGACTTGAATCCGCTTGCCTTGCTGCTCACTTTCTCGTGCGGCTGACAACAAAGTCGCGGCTCGGTACGCGTCGTTAAGATCGCTAATATTGCGTACCAGACTCGTCACCGAGCGATGAAACTGAGTGAGCAAACGCTCCGCTACCGGAAGCTCTGAATCCAACGATTCGAGATGCCGACCAGCGTCATCAAACCACACGAGCGTGGAGGGTAAATCAACAAATGCGACCCCTCGCTCACAACAAATCTGCAACGCAGAGGGGGGACGAAAACTGTCAGCCTCCTGCCATGATTGGCGAATATAGTCACCGCAACTGATCTGTGCTGTCACCGAAGGCCCACGCTCAGTGGCCGGAAAATCGAGGTTGATGCATCGATAACCAAAACGGTCCGGTAAGCGATGGGAAACGGACGAAACCGTTTCCGGCTCGCAACCGACGACATATCGACACCAATCGATCAGTTCGATGAATTCAGAACGATCCGCTTCCGATTTACCACCGGAATCTCCCCGCATCCGTCGATGGCAAAACAACAATTGTGGAGCACCCAACCGAGTCGCGATTAACTCCTTCAAACGCAAGGTGGCAGGAGAGAAACGCCTTGGGAACTCCGCCATGAATGCGATCCCGCTCTCTTCTATTGCAGTCCGAACATGCTGATCACGTTCTGGATCGACTTCGATATCTCCGGCCCAATAAATGGCTTTGCCTGCCTCGCATGCAGCCAGCATCGGCAGCCAACCCAACCAAGTTCGCTGCAAGACCATCACAGCATCAATATCGCAGCGTGAGACCAACGACCGGTAGCCATCCATCGCATCGGCCTGGAATTCGCTCGCCGTGTTCTCAGCCAACTTCGCGACGGGGCTAAAGACGGCTCTTACATCAAAGCGATCATGCAACATCCGTAGGGCGGGACGGTGACGGGTTTGCCATGATTCACCTAATCCGACCAGTCCGATTCGCAGTTTCATCGAGCATCCTGGTTCTAGGTGAGAATTACGACAGCTTATCCCCCAACATACAGCCCCAGCAACTAAAAACCGACATCATTTCCAGCCAAAACCGAATCAAATGAAACCTTTTGTCGCACCCGAGTCTTTAGCCGCAATTAACCGCCTCTTGGCGTCTCAAACGGGTTAAAAAGGGATTTTCACAGCTGAGAAAAACGACTCGCAGCTGATGGACGGAAGGCCCGTTTCAGCATTCGAAAGCTCGCCACTTGCCCGGCCGAAGTCGATCCCTATACTCCCGCTAAGTTACCACGACAGGTCTAACCAGAAATGCCAACGCAGCTCCCCTGGAATACTGAAGCGTCTCCAATACCCCCCATCCGAGCGAAGACTTTTCGATCTCCTTTTTGGTCGGTCAGTTAGGGCTCGGGCCAGCGAGACTCAGCAAGCTACCGGATGACTCGATTCAACTCACCTGGCCTTAGAAAGCAAACCTGCGGGCTCAAATATGCGCGTTCAGCATGTCTGACCTTGGGTGGAATTTAGTCGGCAGGGTGTCGAGAGCGTTCGGCTGGTCCAACCAAGCACGAGGGAAAAAATGTCGATTTCGTTGATCCTATCTTTGATTTTTCTGGGAAGCTGTACGTCCACTCTCTCCACCGATGAGCAACTGGAGACACAAGATTATGCGACCGCCTACAAGCAATCCTTGGACGAGCAAAAGCCACTGATGGTAATCGTTGGTGCCCCGTGGTGCCCGGCCTGCAACGTTTTGAAGGAAACGACGCTAAAAGAGATGAAGAAAAACGGGGATTTTAAGTCAGTCGCGTTGACGATGGTTAATCGAGATGAGCAGCCAGAACTCGCCAAGAAGCTAACAAACGGCGAAACCGTGATCCCTCAGATCATTGTCTACACACCCGAGCAGAATGGCTGGAAGCGACGAAAATTGCTTGGTTTTCAATCGTCCGAAACGGTTCGAAGTTTGATTCGATGGGCACTTGGCAGACTCGGTAATTAAGAAATGCCCGCTGCCGCGCGAGCCACGATCGTCTTGGATTCATGAAAAAAAACAGAAGCTCGCGGCTAGAGCATTTTCGGGATTTATTCGCTATTCTTTGCGGTGGATAGCCCGTATGGAGCGGGAAACTCTTTCACCAACGAGAACAGTAACACGGCATGACCTTTCCCGAATCACTCATGCATTTGGTTCGAACGGACGAGCCACTTGGCCCCTTGGTCTGGTTGGGCATCGGGGGACCGGCGCGGTACTTCGCGGAACCGATTGACGAAGCCGACCTCCGAGGCCTCGTGGAATCAGCCCACGATCAGGGTCTACCGGTAAGAATTCTTGGCGGTGGAAGTAATTTGCTGGTCCGTGAGACAGGAGTCGATGGCCTTGTCATCTCCCTGTCAGGAATGGTGTGCCAACCGTCGATCGAGGGGACCCAGATGACGATCGGATCGGGCGTGAAACTGTCTCATGCCGTGATCAAGTCGGTAGGCGCTGGACTGGGTGGCTTGGAGCATCTTGTTGGTATCCCCGGAACCGTTGGTGGTGCCGTTGTTGGAAATGCATCGGGCGGGGGCCGCGATATTGGGTCTGCGGTCGCCTCAGTGACCGTCCTGGAGACGGACGGATCCGTCCGAACGCTGACACAACAGGAGGCTGGTTTTTCCCACCGAAAAACCTCGCTGACTGGATTGCTTGTATTAAAAGTCACCTTCCAACTGGAAACCCGCGACGTTGCGGGACTGACCAAGCGGATGCAAAAGCTGTGGATCAGCCGCAACTCATCCCGCCCCAGCGAGGAGCCACGGATTGCCATGCCCTTTGTCGATCCTGACGGGATGCCAGCCAAGGACTTGCTGCAAACGGTCGGATTGGCCGGTCTGCGCGAGGGGGATGTTTCACTCGATACTAATCAACCCCAGTACTTACTGGCCCACACCGGAGCAACTAGCGATCAATGCCTGAAATTGATTGAGCGGGTACGCGAACAAGTTTTGCTGCAAACCGGGATCGACTTGCAATTGAATCTGCAAATCTGGTAGACCGTAGTTCGTGGTCGGTTCGATCGGCGTCCAACGACCATGTGTCCAAAGGCTAAACGATCGCAGCATCCGCGCAAACTGCGAATGCGGTGGACTATTCGAAGGAAATCACCGTGGCGACGCAATCGCCTGACTCTGAACCAACCCGCCCCGTCCGCGATCTGCTGCGTCGTCTCATCAAGGCACCAGCAGTCTTTTCAATATTGTGGCCGGCACTACTTATGATTGGCGGCTATGTTGCCTGGCATCGCTGGGGATCTGTTCACGTCACCCAGCGATACAGTGGAATTGATCCGACGCAGATCCGAATTAGCGACCCGCCCGAACACGTCCGCAGCAACATTGTCAAAGCTGTCTACCGCGACACGGCGATGGAAGAGCTTTCCCTACTGGACCGTCAAGCGACTGCCAAAATTGCCTCGGCGTTCTCGATGCATCCGTGGGTCCGCGAGGTAATTGGGGTTCGCAAACTCCCTGGCGGCATCATCGATGTTCGACTCGATTACCGAGTCCCTGTCGCGATGGTTCACGTCTTCAAACCCGATCGAAATGACACCCGCAGCTACTTTTTCCCAGTGGACGGCCAAGGTGTCCTGTTACCAACGACAGAATTCGCCCAGGCAGAAACCAATCAGTACTTGTACATCGAGGTACCGGGTGTCTACTCGACCAACGACGCTGGGACCCCGTTCGGTGATCGACGAGTCGAAGCAGCCGCTAGACTAGCCGAATTGCTCCAACCGGTTCGCGAGGAAACCACGCTACGAAGCATTGGTGTCCACGGTGATCCACGGCAAACGGATACACCGCAACTTGAATTGACCACGCAATCCGGCGCCCGTTTGTTCTGGGGCAGCCCACCCGGCAGCGAATTGCCGGGTGAACCGACCGTCGCGATGAAACTGCGAACACTGCTGTCTGTCGACAAGTCCCAGAATGCTGATCTTCGCATGGCAGGGGTTGGAAGTCGTTTACAATAAATTGCGATCGCTCTAACAGAGATCAGTGAGTCACTCTCCTGATAAGCGTAGGCCTGAGCTGGCCCCACACTGAGCTGGTCCACTACGAGAGCGTCTCGCCATCAAGCATGCTGGCACCAGCCAACCGTTGGCGACAAGCTATGGAGATCGGCCAGCCATCTCCAAAACCGTCAGAAGGTTCGCAGTCGCTCGGGCAAACGACGCACTTCGATCGCAGGCACCTCAAAGAACAGGCACTTGCCCGTTTCTTGCCCAAACGATTGGCCGCCTTGCATGAACTCACCTAACCATCCCGCGAGCAACGGTCAGCAGGTATCATGAGCGGCATGAATGATCACCTGCATGAAAATCGGCTCTTGATGACTCGCCGCCACCTTTTCGGGCGTTCCACCCTAGGCTTGGGCACTGCCGCACTGGCAGGGCTACTTCCCGCGGAAGATTTGGTCGGTGCCGACGTGGAGTCCGAACGCCCCAGTGACAGTGGTTTGCATCACAGGTCAAAAGCCAAACATGTGATTTATCTTTTCATGAGTGGTGGTCCCAGCCAGCTTGATTTATGGGACTACAAGCCAAAACTCGCCGATAAGTTTAACGAACAACTGCCAGATCATATTCGCAGCGGTCAACGGATCACTGGCATGACGGCGAATCAGAAAGCTGGTTTGCCTTTGTGCCCAAGCAAGTACAAATTCACCCGCCACGACAATAACGACGGTGGTGTTTGGGTGAGCGAGTTGCTTCCGCACACCGCGAAGGTCGCGAAAGAACTGTGCGTGATCAACAGCACGTTCACCGAAGCAATCAACCACGACCCAGCGATCACTTACATTCAGACCGGCAGTCAGATTCCTGGCCGACCGAGTCTTGGCGCGTGGCTCAGCTACGGTTTGGGTAGCATGAACGAAGACTTACCGCATTACGTGGTGATGCACGCCAAGACCAGCTTTGCTGAACAAAGCCTCTTCAATCGTTTGTGGGGAACTGGATTCATGCCGTCTGACCATCAAGGAATTTTGATGCGAAGCGAAGGCGATCCAGTCCTGTATCTCAGCAACCCGGCAGGTGTCTCGGGAGTTGATCGCCGCCATCAACTCGATGCGTTGGCAGCCTTGAATCAAGGACTGCATCAGGAGATCGGTAATCCGGAAATCATGGCCAGAATCAAACAACATGAAATGGCTTATCGGATGCAAACATCGGTACCTGAACTGATGGATCTTTCCCAGGAAACTGAACAAACCTTGCAGCTATATGGTGACGATGTCAACAAACCGGGCACGTTCGCCGCATGCTGTTTGAATGCAAGACGACTAGCCGAACGCGGAGTGCGCAACATTCAAATCTTTCATCGTGGCTGGGATGCCCACGGAAGATTGCCAACCGAACATGAATCGCAATGCAGTGATATTGACCAAGCGTGTGCTGGACTAATCCGTGATCTGAAGCAACGTGGGATGCTTGACGAAACCCTAGTCATCTGGGGTGGCGAATTCGGGCGAACCGCTTACTGCCAGGGTAGCCTGACACGTGACAACTATGGTCGTGATCACCACCCTCGTTGCTTCTCAACCTGGATGGCCGGTGGCGGTGTTCGCCCAGGAATCACGTACGGGCAAAGTGACGAATACGGGTATAACATTGCCGACGCGGATGGCAATCCACTTGATCCACAACCTGGCAAAGAAACGTGGACACCCGGGACCATGCACATCCATGACCTAAATGCAACGATCCTACACCTGCTGGGCATCGACCATCGGCGTTTAACCTACCGCTACCAAGGCCGCGATTATCGCCTTACCGATGTCCACGGGCACGTCGTCCACGACGTGCTCGCGTAACCCGAGGCGATTACTGCAACATATTCCGATACATGTTGATTCCCGCTGGCCCAACAAGGACCACAAAGATCCCAGGAAAGATGAACAGCACGAGCGGGAAGATCATTTTCACAGCAGTTTTGGCAGCTTTTTCCTCGGCGATTTGTCGCCGCTTCGTTCGCATCGAATCACTTTGCACACGCAGCGCGGTCGCGACCGACGACCCGAACTTGTCGGCCTGAATCAGAATCGAAGCGAGCTGTTTCAAATCATCCACACCGCTGCGATAACCAAGCGCCTGCAGCACTTCAGCGCGAGTTCGACCGAACTGCAATTGCTGGTTGGCAATGCCAAACTCTTCACCGATTTCTTTGTGGCTCTTGAGCATCTCTTCGGCTACTTTTCGCAATGCCTGGTCGATGCCCAACCCGGCCTCGACGCACACCACCATCAAGTCCAACGCATCAGGTAGTCCAAGAAATACTTTTTCTTTACGGCGTTTTGCGAGATGCTCGAGCAGCAATTTTGGAATCGCAAACCCAATCACAATCCCTGCCGCCGCCTTCATTACCAAGCCTTGACTGAAGCCATCAGCAACCATGCCAAACACTCCGCCGGCAAAAAGACCAACCCCCGACAGGATGAGCTGGATTCCTTTGAAGACGATGGGAGCCGATTCACGCTGAAACCCTGCATTCACCAATTTTTCGCGTAGCTGGCTCATCTCTTTTTCGCTTCCCTGAACTTTATCAGCCAGTGGCGATGTCGCCTTTTCGAGAACCGATGCTAAGGCCTCATTTTTTTTTCGCTGTTTATCGCTAGCTGTTTCATCTGAATCACCAGCTGATGACTTCCCTTTCCTAATCATATCGAGCCGTGCTTCCGCACGGGGCCTATCCTCGCCGCTGACACGCCCAATAATTAACCATGCCACTGCCGTCACGCCAATGAAAATCGCGATCGAAGCGAATGTGACTGGATCAATCATGGCCAATATCGTCATCGTTGTCATGTCACTCATTCCTAGACAGCCCCAAAAAGATGAACCGTAATTTATCTCGTAGCCAAGTTTCCAAATCTCTGCCGATATCAGACCTTGATGGTGATGATTTTTTTGATCACCAAGGCGCCAATCATTTGAGTCACCAATGCGGCGCACAACATGTATCGCCCAATCTCATCAGTAAATAACATCGTCACGTATTCGTAATTCAACTTCAGCATTACCATGAACAGCACAGGTGGTAGTGCCAACAGCACCGCACCACTCATTCGCCCCTCACCTGTGAGTGCCTGAATTTGCCCCAAGATCATGAGCCGCTCTCGAATGAGGTACCCGATCTTGTCGAGGATTTCAGCCAAATCGCCCCCTGTTTGACGTTGCAACACAACAGCAGTTGCAAAAAAGCGAAGATCCATGTTGGGAACGCGTTGAGCCATATCCTCAATGGCTTCTTCAAGCGGAATCCCAAAGTTCTGTTCTTCGAAAGCACGGCCAAACTCAGTCGCCAACGGTGCTTCCATTTCACTAGCGACAAGTCCAAAGCCAGCGTTCAGAGAGTGACCGGCACGGAGTGACCTTCCCAGTAACTCGAGCGCTTCAGGCATCTGCTGCCCAAATTTTGCTAACCTTCGCTTCCGTTTCAGGATCAACCAGCCGATTGGTAATCCGGTGAATAACAAACCCAGGATCGGCCCCAACAACACGGGCACGGGAGTCACGACACAGGCGAGAATCCCGCCCAAAAAACAGGCTAAACAGACAAAGGCAAATTTCGCCGGAGTCATCTGAATATCGGCTTGCTCCAAATATTCATTCAGGGCAGGCAAATTGGAAACGAGCCGCGTAAACAGACTTGACGATTCATCCGCGCGTTGGTTCAGCAGCAGCTTGCCTCCGTCAAGATCGTCGCTTGACGCTGCAGGGCGACGCGTTGCCATCTCGCTGAGACGATCCTCGATCACATTGGACTGACTGCCAGGCACCAAAACATTCACCGCAAACGCCACTAAGGAAGCGACAAAAACGCCGACTGCGATAACGATGACAAACACACTCATAGCTGAACTACCGGTATCCGTGTTGATTGGATTGGTTTCTGAATCCCGAACATGCAGGCTCACGCCTGCAGCATGACTCGTTCACGGAATGCGCTGGCTGGCAACCGAACCCCGGCAGACTCTAATTTGTCCATGAAGCTCGGGCGGACTCCAGTACACTCAAATTGACCGAATGCTTTGCCCTCTTCATTGACACCTTTTTGGGCAAACTTGTAGATGTCCTGCATGACGATGGTGTCTTGTTCCATCCCAACCACCTCTGTGATCGCCGTAATACGGCGCGGCCCACCTTGCAGGCGATTGGCTTGAATCAAAATATCGACCGCACCAGAGATCTGTTGCCGAATCGCTTTTACTGGAAGCTCAAAACCCGCCATCATGACCAGGGTTTCCAAACGGGCGATCGCGTCACGTGGAGTATTGGCATGAATCGTCGTCATTGAACCATCGTGTCCAGTATTCATCGCCTGCAACATGTCTAACGTTTCACCGCCACGACATTCACCAATGATGATCCGTTCAGGGCGCATACGAAGGGCGTTCTTGACAAGGTCCGTCGCGGTGACAGCGCCATTGCCTTCGATGTTCGGTGGACGCGTCTCCAAACGCACCACGTGATCTTGCTGCAACTGTAATTCGGCCGCGTCCTCAATCGTCACGATGCGATCTTCGTGACCAATGAATGAGGACAATGTATTCAACAAAGTCGTCTTACCAGAACCGGTACCGCCGGCGATGATGATGTTCAGTCGTGCCTTGATGCAGCCTTCAAGCAGCATCACCATTTCAGGAGTGAAAGCCTTGTAATTGAGCAAATCTTCCAGCTTCAGAGGATTGCTACCAAAACGACGAATACTGACCGCCGCTCCGTCCAATGCCAACGGTGGAATAATGGCATTTACACGTGATCCATCTTCTAAACGGGCATCCACCATTGGGGATGTCTCGTCGACTCGGCGACCAACCTTACTCACAATTCGGTCAATGATCTGCAACAAAT
>JAYZAR010000303.1:0-4125 GCA_036339635.1 Planctomycetota bacterium
GCACCGAAGAATTTTCCTCGGCGACGGCGGATCCTTAGGATTACCTACTTTCTAAATCAAGAGCAGGGGTGAAATGTCTCCGCACCTCGATCAAAAAGAACTAATTTTTTGTTCTTAGATCACCCCAAAACAATTGAACGCCATTTCGCTCCGGCCAATACGGACGTTTCCGTGCATCAACGGGTTTCGAATCCATTTGATCGGCGCTAAATTAACACGAACTCCGAAATCACTTCAGCTGAGCACCCCAAAACGAGCGTCAAGGAATCTGGTGCTCACTCTCAACACGAGCAAACGCAATGCTTCGCATCAGCAGGCCAAACAATCGCAGTGAAAAAGAAGAGGGCGGGAGGTTCTCAAACAGCACCTCGCGGTGGTCGCAGATCTTCTGCGAATGCTAAAACGAAGCGATCAACAAGTCGCGAGTTCAAAACGACCAGCAGACCTGGACGTTTCAAATTAGCTAGTTCCGAGTATTCCATCAATTGATTGGAGCGAGCATGGTGGTAACATTGTCACGACCACCAGCTTCCGATGCAGCAAGCACGAGGGATTTGCAGGCTTCTTGCGCAGTTCCTGCGAGTTACTTTGTGCAAAATCAAATCGTCTTCGAGCATGTTACTCAACCCATCACTGCAAAGCAGCAACTGGTCTTGCGTTTGCAAGTGTAGATGAAAAATCTCAAATTCAACTTTGGATGCCTCTGTATTGAAAGATCGCGTCAGCAGGTTTCGAAAACGCTGCGTCGCGGATTGACTTACGCCATCGCGGTCTAGTTACCTCGCGATCGTGTGGTCATCCGTGATTTGCTGGATGGTGTGCTCAACCATGAGATAGGCACGTAATCACCAACGTTTACAACCAATGCTTGATCACCGCACAAATAAACAGACGTGATCGCCTTTGCCACGCCAGCCAACGACGGATTTTGGTCAGCCAGATCGCGAAGGGCCGCTTGAATCGCATCCGCATACAACTTGACGCGTTCGAAAGATCCAACCTCAGAAGGACGCATGACCCAACTGCTGACATTGGTTGCAAATCTGATAATGGCGTAAATGGCTGCCGCGCCGGCGACTTCACCCTACGTATGTCCGCCCAATCCATCAGCAATGTTTAGCAGCCAAGCAAAGCCTTCTTCATTCCCTGGCAACTGCTCGCCGTGCAGGCTACTCGCGACGACTACAGAGGTTCGATAGCGTCGCAGCACAACGTAATGATTTACATTGTTTTCCAAACCAATCCTGGGTGGGTGAGGGCTGCGATTTCAACTTCGGAGTCACCCACTCTTTCCGGCTCATCAAAAACAGACGCAATGTACTGTGGCAACTCCTCGAGAGTATGGTTGTCGTCGCCTTCTTTGTCTGTGTATTTGTTTTCGTGCACGATTGCATCAGCCGATGAAGCAGTAAGGGAAGGAGTGGTTACGAGTGCATCGCGTGATTTTTAGTCGCTTCTAGATCAAAATAACGACATCGGTTTCGTAGACCACAACTTTATTTTCATTGTTGCTGCTGCCTCCCTTTTCCTTAGGCAAGGGCCAAAAGTTTCTTTTTCATCCATGATGTGCCCGAGTCCTGGCGGATTGAGAGGGAAAGACTCTCATCGAGAAAACCTGCAACCGTGGGCAACTAGGCCTTCAAGCCTGAGGCTCAAAAATCGCGTCAAATGCCTGGCGATACTCTTGGTCATTCTGAGGAAAGAGCTGCTCGAAAGTTGATTCGTTGGCAGCCCCTCGTTGAAAACGCTGCTTGGGAAATACGGGCATCTCGGTGCCCGTAACTGCCTTAACTCCAGCCGCTACGATGTCACCTTTTAATTGGTAAAGCCGTTGGTGGTCCCAATCAGTCAAATCAACAAACGGAATCGCTTCGGCGATTTCGATCACATCTGGAAGTGCATACGGACTGAACCCAAGGAATCCAAGGTTAGTCGCCGGTGCACTGGTTCGTACATGGCCTCGACTTTGCCCACCGCTATAAACCAGTGAATGCTTGACCGCATCTACACCCCAACCTTCTTGGTACAACATTCGATTTCCGAGCACACTTCGAATGGTCAGCTCAGGATTTTCCTCGATGGGGTAGTCTTTCAAGTTCTCATCCCCGCCATCTCCGTCGATTAGGAATCTCCATTCGGGATACCTCTTTCGAACCTCGCTAAGGAGTGCAATTCCCATGGTGGCGGATTGAACGTCCAGCGGTTTGTAATCTTCGATGACCCGAATTGCATCGCGCCAAGAGATGGATTGCGGTGCAACCTGGATGATTTCCAGATAAATTTCTCGGTCAATTTGTCGCAGGAATTGGGTCGCTTGCAAGCTGTCGGTCGATTGATCACCAGCGGCAAGTGTGAAAGCTTTCAGACGCGAAGGAGAGAGTCCGCGTCGCCGGAGCAGAAAATCGAGCACGATCAGGACACTGCCACTGTCAATCCCGCCGCTGAAGAGAACACCAATCGGTTCATGAGCAGGAATCGTTTCGAGCCAGCTGTCGCAGGCCTCCGCGAGGCGACCAATATATTGTGTCCCGATGGTGTCGATATCGGCGGGAAGTCGGTTCCTAGGTGGGGCAAAATAGCGGGTTAACGTTGGATTCGGATCGGGACAACCAACCAATTGCAGTTCCAGCAAATGATGAGCAGGGACCATCCGGGTGTAAGACGGATGAAATTGATCCGCTAAACCTTCTTCCTCAAGCGCAGCCACGATTTCGTCCATTCGCTCGGCCACAAAGAGCGCGGGACCGGCCGCTCTCTTAGCAAGAAAGTATCGCATCGGCCGACCGATCGAACGGGCCATCCGAATGGTTCGGCCGGCCTGCTCACAGATCGCAAACTGTCCACAAATTTTGCGGACGGCTTCAATATCGCCCCTTCGGACTGCACTTGAAGCTGCATCCCAACTCGTGTTGAGTAAAATGTTTCCATTGGGTTCGAGTCGATTGACGACGCGATCGACAAGGGCTTCAGCCCTTCCCTCAAACGCTTGGGGCTGTCGAGTCGGCATCACTCCATCGGAGGGGGCGTTTGTCATGGTCGGTTATGGGAACAATGAGTTTAGAAGTGAATATGACGAATTCCCTGAGAATAAGGATTTTTTAGCCTCTCACAGTGATTCGTCGAACGGTTCGTTATCCTTAGAACTTGAAGCGGGATTTGACCGTTTTGGCGATGTCACCTCCCGATAACAGCTTAAAGGGTCCGGTCGCGGTCAAATAGACGGATCTGAAAAGTCCTTCAAGTGAGGGAGGGACAGATTCTGGCATTTAGCGTCGGGTATTTAGTTCCCGAGCGTTTTTATTACCTCCTAGGGCAGTGACGGCCTCCGTGAAATTGCAGCAGTATTTCGACGACCTGATACCCCCTGACGACCATTTTATTTCGGTCTTGGAACATTGGGCGGAACATCGGGGCGATGAGACCGCCTACATCTTCACCGATGTAGAAACGGTGGAAGATCGAATTACCTATGCCGAATTATGGTCCGAGGTACGTGCTCTAGCGGGTTATCTTCAGAAACGCTGCCGATTGCGGACTGGTGATCGAGTTCTACTGCTCTACCCGCCCGGACTAGAATTCGTAATCGGTTTTTTCGCCTGCCACGCCGCAGGGGCCATTGCTGTCCCAGCGTATCCGCCGCGAAAGAACCGAAAAGCGTCCCGAATCCGTTCGATCGTAGTCGACGCGGATGCACGCTGGGCATTGTCGACGCGGACTGTGGTAGAACAGTTGACCGGCGATCAGCGCCATGATGACCTGATCGGAGTTCAGTTGCTGGGAACCGATTCGCCAAGCTGCCGTGACGCTTCGAAGTGGCGGCGCCCGAAACAGCGAGCAGATTCCCTCGCATTACTACAGTACACTTCGGGGTCGACCGGCTCTCCTAAAGGTGTGATGCTCAGTCATGCCAACTTAATAGCGAACAGCAAGCTAATTCTGCACGCATTCGAGCCCCGGCAGGACGTTTGCGGAATGAGTTGGCTGCCCACCTACCACGACATGGGCTTAGTGGGTGGTGTGCTGATGCCGATGTTCATCGGCAGGCTAGATGTGCTAACAAGCCCAATGACGTTTCTGCAACGTCCCGCTCGTTGGCTCCAGGGCATCTCGCGATACGGCGTCACC
>JAYZAR010000304.1:0-8231 GCA_036339635.1 Planctomycetota bacterium
CGAATTGTTGCAGCCAGTAATCGCGATCTAATGAAGGAAGTTCGCAATGAAACTTTCCGGGAAGACCTGTATTGGCGTTTGAATGTCATTCCAATCGAAATCCCGCCGCTCAGACGTCGCCGGGATGATATCCCCGCGTTGGTGTCGTTCTTCCTCGAACATTACAACGAAATCAACGATCGCTACGTGGTTCATATGGCAGATGGCGTGATGAATGCGATGCAGCAGTACCATTGGCCAGGGAACGTTCGCGAACTGCAAAACTATGTTGAACGCGCTGTGGTCATGGCCGAAACCGATGAGCTCACCTTTGACTTGCTACCCACGTGCGTAACCAACCGCGAAATCCCAACCGGCACGCCAACCCCCGTTAGTGATCTTGATTCTCTCACTCAAGAACTCGTGCTGCGAGGATTAACCGATGGCAACGATTCAGGGGGTGAGATCCACAGCAGCATTGTTGAGCGTGTCGAAAAAGAACTCATCGCACAGGTCCTTTCAAACTGTGGCGGTGTGCAAACCAAAGCCGCGACGAAATTGGGAATCAATCGAAACACGCTCCATAAAAAAATCAAAGAGTACGGCCTCGAGAAACCAGAAGAACCCTAGGAGCATGGCAAACGTTTGGTCTTAATCGAATTCTCAAGGGAGCTTGTTTGGCGATGCCATGTTCAAACGTTCCACAACCGCTGATTCAACCTTCATGCTCTTTGGGCGGATCGTCATGCTGCGGACTGCTCCCTCTGGCCCAGCGCTACCATCCGGCAGGGTTTGCCGAAATAATGCCGCTTGATTGGACGCTCCCAATACAGTGAACAAGTCCTTGAACGAAGAATAAGATGCTCGGCTTGCGGTCCCCTCAAGCAAACCACGCTCATTACGGGTGCGAAACACAACACCGCCGATCGCTTCCATTTCCCACGGTGTTGCCCCGCTCGAGCCCGCTGCACGCGAAAATGCAGGGTCGACACTGAACCGCAAGCGGTCACAATCCAAAGTCGACTCGCCCTCGGAGATAGCGTCCATTTGATAAGCATCGAATGACTCGTCCCAGCCCATCAATGTTTTCGCACCAACGCGAACACCACTTGCGAATTCTACATTTCGAAGCGCAGCATCGGCTCGTAACGAATCATTGAATGTGAGATGAATCCCAGTTAACGCACGAGCAGCACCAACTTGTTGCCCTGCCTGCAATCCAGAGTCTGGTAGCAACGCATTGCCTTGCACGCCACGTTGCCAACTGCGATACCAACCCGGCCCAGCACCGACCAGCTTAAGACCATCGACGGGCGTCAGCACCAATCGCTCCGCATGAATCAAATGCTTCGCCTCCAGCAGACCGTCGGCAGCAGTCCGGCGCGCTTGGACAAAAACAGGACGTGTCTTCGTTCCAAGCAAGGCAACTTGTTGCATTTGAGCAGCACGGAGCGATTGCACGTCACGAAGTTCAACGTCGGTCGTCAGATCGACCTGCAATCGATCTCCGTTCATCTTCAAATCCCATTCCTGCCGGTTTTGAACTAATTCCGCAGCGATCTCAACGCCATCAGAAAAAATCGCGGTCCGACCATCAAAAATCATTTCTCCTTGCCAACGGCAATAGGGCGGCTCGACCCAACGAATCGGGTCCTCTGTTTGGCCTGTGTTGCCGTTGCCCTGACCGACGGACGGGAGAACTGCAGTGGGAATTTGAAACTCCCCGGCTGCATTAATCCATACGACATTATCGTCTGGCCGTATCTGTATTTGCGGACCGACAAAGAATCCGTCACCAAGTTGAAATCGTGCTGGTGACTCGACACCACTACCCAACTGCAAGACATCTTCACCACCACCATCAATCAACTGCAAATGCTCACCCGTGAGCCGGGCTGGCACAGACTGTGCATTCATCTGGAACTGATGGATCACCTCGACCCCACCAATAACGCTAAGTTTCTTGGCATTGAGACCGGACGCATTTCGTCGTAGTTGTGCGCTAATCAAATCGCCACGAATGCTCGGTCGTGGTCTCGCTACAGGGTCAACTTGTTGTCTCTCGCCTCCCGGCTGGGCCACCCACTGGCGAAGCGGGGAAGGAGTCGCCGAATCGCGAAATGACTGGCCAGGAGGATCGGGTTCTGAAACGAAGAAAAGCAAGAGACGCTCGGTCTGCGCGGCAAGTGCGGTTGTGTCAATCTGCACATCACCAATCACTTCGAAACGGTCAGGAACCAGGGTCTTTCCCGTTGCTGGTAATTGCTGTCGCTCTGGCTTGAGGAGTCCCGTAATGGAATTCGCTCGAAACTCACCGCCGTCTGACAAGGTTGCGTGTATATCGCCCTCCATGCGCAATTGCACATCCGTATCCATGGAGCGCGTGAGCGAAGCTTCAACCGGCCAGATTCGAAACCCGTCCTGCCAAACTGCTTTGCGAAGGGCAATCGTGGAATCATCGATCTCAATCCTCCCGGCTCCAGGCGCGTCAATTGACAAAATCGCGTCAGGAACCTGGGGGTCAAACTGGTAGATCAGGTTCGACAAATACGCCGTCACCACACCACGTCGAAGTTGAATTCCTTGCCGACCTTCCGCACGGATGATCCCTTTGACGGAGTCAAAATCGATCCGCTCGGCTGCAAGTTCTGAATCAAAACTTGGAAGGTTCGCTACCGCAGGCGAACCGGAAGCGATGATGCCCACTAACCAATCCAGGGGATTAGCCCGGTCAATTCGCTTATTCGTCGGATCATTCAGCGTTAACTGCAACCAATCACAGTCAAATCGATCCGGCAATTCCCCCTTAACCTGATGCACAAGCGAAACAGAATCATTTACCAGGAGCTGATCGAGCGCAAAATCGTATTCGACACGCCCATCACACTGGAGCGAAACCATTGCAGCTTGGCCTGAACGTGACAATGGGGCTTGCGCACTTAACTCGGCATCGCGTTGCCAAAGCCCACCTGACCGAATCGGCATGCTGAATTGATCGAGGTAAATCAATTCCATGCGATCAAGAATGTCCGAACCGCGTGATGCTGAGGTATCAGTCGACGCGACAAAGTGCAGCGTCAAGTCGCGGCCCATCCACCGTGCCTGTCCGACATTCATTTCGATCGCTTCGGTCGTCCAAAGTTTTTTATTGTCAATGCCAACATTCGCAGTCTTCAAATCAAAACGCCGCTCAGGGTGCGTGGCGTCCTCGCGAAAAACATGGACTTCACCCAGTATTCTCCCACGCGTGAATGGTGGTGATTCTCCACCCATGACGTCGAGTGAACGGGCGAATTTTATTTCCGCACCTTGTTCAGCTTCGATGATTACAGGCGAATCGTTCTGTTCGGTCGACATACCTCGACCGATAATTAGCGTAATTGGCCATAATTTCCATTGGTCTTGGCTTACCTGTTTCGAGTTCAAAAATAGGAGTGTACCGGTGGGCGTTTGCAATTTCTTGCACTCCCCGTACTGCCACGAACCTTTCGAAAACAGATCTTGCAGGTTATTGTCGCTTCTCGATGCCCTCACCATTTGTAAATTCACCGGAGCAGAATCCGGTGGCTGCATCAACGGCGCGATAAGGTTTTGATAGATCACCGACAAGGCAAGCAGAAATGTCAACGATGCACAGTAATGAAAAACACGCTGAATCATGATGCGGCCAGAAAGTGTTTAATCGCTGTTCGCTGGCGGGTTCCTCAATGCAGAGCACTACCAAGATGCAGCAGAGACTTTATTCCGGCACGTGTTCCTCCCATCGCAGCTTTGCTCGGAGCAATCGTTCGACCAGTTCCCGAACCGCCCCGCGGCCACCATCCCGCTGTAAAATCCAGTGGGCAAGATGACGAACGTCCTGAGCACCATCAGCCGGTGTTACGGCTAGCGAAATCCGCTTCATTACCGGCATGTCAGGGAGATCATCGCCGATGTAACACACCTCTGAGTGGTTGGTGTGCATATCAGTGAGCATTTGCTGGGCTGCTGGCCATTTATCCTCAAATCCCTGCCGAACGTGCCGTACCCCAAGCTCCTCAGCGCGTCGGAGTACGACGGGACTCTTGCGCGCCGTCAGAATGCCAAACTGAAAACCAGCTCGCATCCATGCTTTTATCGCCACGCCATCTTTAACATGGAATTGCTTCGTCTCACATCCGTTTGCATCGTAAATGATTCGGCCGTCGGTCATCACGCCATCAACATCGCACAGAATGCAAGTAATAGAACGAGCAATCTCAGCATCAGATTTTTGGAGTACAGACATACGATAAAAAGGTTGCAGAATAAAACGGTCGACGTCGCCATCACCCGGAATTGTGAGCTAGTTAAAATTCTTGGGTCGCTGAAACGGTAACGTGGTTTTGTCGCCGGGCTGATCTGTCAGTGACACCAAGTCAGTGATATCGACTAATCCAACAGGGTTGTGCTCATCATCAATCACCGGCAACTCACTAATGCGATGGTGCGAAAAAACCGCCATCGCTTCTTGCAGCGTCCAATCGACCTGGGCCGCGATGGGATCGCGAGTCATTTTGGACGATATCGGTTCATCTAATGAGTGTTCATCACGCTGCTCTAAGATTCGCGCTAAATCACTATCGGTAAACAAACCGGTAAATCGGCCAACAGAATCGACCAGCATGACTGCTCCACTTCGACGCCCAGCCTTCGATGACGTGACCATCGCATCGCGAATCGACATTTCGGCGTCCGCCAGTCGACACTGATCGAGCGGACGCATGATTTGAGCGATGTTTGCCAACTTCCGCCCTAATGCTCCGCCAGGATGAAATCTCGCAAAATCCTGAGACGTGAATCCCTTTAACTGACTTGCCAACATAGCGATGCCGTCACCGACAGCCATCATCACGGCGGTACTGCAAGTCGGCGCGAGGCGATTAGGGCACGCCTCATCGTGGGCTCCCAGCGTTACGACAACGTCAGACGCCGCCGCCAACGGATTGTCTTCACTCGCGGTGATTGCGATTAGACCACTGGAATGTTCGCGTAGATGGGGTGCAATGCAAACGACTTCTTCACTTCTTCCTGAATTGCTCAACGCCCAGACAACGTCACCCGAACGAATGCGCCCTAAATCTCCGTGAACAGCCTCGGCGGGATGCAGGAAATGCGCTGGATTACCGGTGCTTCCCAAGGTCGCAACCAATTTCTGGCCGATCAGGCCAGCTTTTCCCACCCCTGTCACGACCACGCAGCCATCACACTGTGCAGTCATCTCGGCCGCTTGTACGGCAGCCGTAGATAGCTGTGAAGAACATGCGAGGATCGCTTCCGCTTCCGCAGAGACGAACTGCCGTATCGCCCGCAGGCGTTCCAGCGGCGTCGTCGGTGGACTGATTGAGGTTGTGTTTCGAGCAGCAGCCGGCACGGCAACACCTTCCTTGGTGAGGGCGGCAGGGTAAATCCGCTTCTATCGCAGTATGATAGTAACGTTTTACGAGGGTCTGCGACAATGTGAGTTGCCTCCCAATATTTTCTAGCGGGTCGACGGTCCGGGTGCAGGAAACAACGCCCGGCAGTCCAGTAAAACCTGCGAGGAAATGGGCAGTTCAGGTAGTTTGCAAAGGATCTTGTGTCAGTCGATATTCTGGCAGCTGAAAGGGTCCTTTCTGCGATGAAGAAGTCGATTTCGAGAATCCACAAGCCTCCCACACCAATCACTCGCGCCGGACGCAGGTTGACTCGAATGCAATGCCTTGAAAAGAGTCATTTCTGAAGACGATTCAGATCACTCACGTGCGCCCTCGACTTGTTTGAACGGAGGCTCCACCGGCAAACCTCGCTTTCGCCCTCGAAACATAACGAAACGAACTCATTCATTGTCTCACTGCCCAACAAACAAGATCTTCGAACGCGTCAGAGGGTGGCTCAAGTCCCAAAGGCCCCTTTTTCGATTGGCTCAGTGAAGCAGCCTGCATTCATCCCATTATTTGCAACCCGCTTCACCGGTCTCGCCCTGGATTGAAACTGCATCCGCGGACTACCATCAGCATCGAGAGCAACCAGCACGTTTAGCATCATTGTTCCTGAAAGCCTCTATGTACGTTTTTTTCAAGCAAAACTTCCGCTGGCTCGTCGGTGGTTTTTTGCTAACTTATTTTTCAAGCTTTGGGCAAACTTTTTTTGTCTCGTCGTCCGTGGGTGAATGGCAATCCGAGTTTGAGTTGAGCCACGGGCAGTTTGGCCGGCTTTACATGTTGGCGACGCTCGCGAGTGCTTTGTGCCTGCCGTTTCTGGGGAGGCTCGTCGACATTGTGCCCGTATCTCGCATGGTGCTACTGGTCATTCCCGTCCTTGCCCTTGCCAGTTTATTGGCAGCCAACGCGTCTTCGGTCGCAATGTTAGCGATTGCGATTTTCCTGCTACGGCTGTTCGGCCAGGGAATGATGACGCATATCGCGTTAACAGCAACGGGTCGTTGGTTTGAGCAGCAACGCGGACGAGCGATTTCGATTGTTGTACTTGGCCATCAAGGTGGCGAGGCGACGCTTCCCTTGCTTTTTGCTGCCGTCGTTAATACCCAAGGCTTTCAAGCCGGATGGACGTTGGGTGCCATGTCACTGATTGGGATCGGCCTGCCACTGACTTATTACGCTTATCGGCGACCCAGGATTGCACAGGAATATTCCCGGGAACATTCCAAGGACGATGAGACACCAAAGGCAGAGATCCGCAACTGGACTCGCACTGAAGTTCTCCGTGACCCATTGTTCTGGATCTTGTTGATTGGCGTCCTGGCACCACCGTTCATCGGCACCACCATTTTTTACCATCAGGTTTACCTGACTGAGCTGAATGACTGGCCACCCCGCATGTATGCGTTCTCACTCTCGGTGATGGCGGGAACCACCGTGTTTTTTGCGTTAACTTCCGGAGCATTGATTGACCGTTTCCGCGCAACCAGTGTGTTGCCGTTCTTTTTATTGCCTTTGGCAGCGACATGTTTTGTCGTCTCCCGCGGCGGCCCAGTCCCAGCCCTATTCGTCGTGATGGTCCTGGTTGGCATCAGCTACGGATGCTCGTCGACACTATTCGGTGCGATATGGCCTGAAGTCTATGGAACGCTTCACTTGGGGGCGATTCGTTCTGTCATTGTCTCCTTTATGGTTTTTGCGACTGCTGCAGGCCCAGGACTGACGGGAACCCTGATCGATCGCGGCATCCCATTACCAGTCCAAATGTTCTGGGCTGGAATTTATTGTCTGGTTGCTAGCCTCATCGTCGGACTCACTTCCCTACAACTCAAAAAAAGAAGCAAGCAAGCATTTGCACTCAGAGCATCTTGAGTCGGCAGCGCCTAAGATGTCCCTGCCTATCCTGGCGACTTGGCATCCAATCTGGTTCGACGCATGCTGCCCATTTGAAAAACAATAACGGAGAAAAACCATGCGGATCGCTTCATTGTTACCGAGTGCTACAGAGATGATCTGCGGATTGGGTCTGCGGGATTCATTGGTAGCTGTCTCGCATGAATGCGACTACCCAAATGAAGTGATTGACTTGCCAAAGGTGACCCAAACACTCATACCCGAGCAGGCCACGAGCAATCAAATTGACTCATTGGTGCGTGAACGAATCAAGACGGAACTCGCACTCTACGAACTCGACCGAGCGGTATTCCGGTCGATTGAACCCGATCTAATTGTTACTCAGGCGTTGTGCGATGTCTGTGCGGTAGCTGAGAGCGAGGTACACGCAGCAATCAAATCCCTGCCGGGGACTCCTCGCATCCTTACCCTGGAACCCACCAACTTAGCAGACGTATTGAACTGCATTCGGCAAGTCGGAAACGCAGCCAGCATCGGCCCCGCGACTGAAAGATACGTATCGACTTTGCAGTCGCGCATCGACACCGTTTCACTCCGTTCCCAGTGCTTATTGAAACGACCATCCGTTCTTTTGCTCGAATGGCTCGATCCACCATTTTGCGCTGGGCACTGGAGTCCTGAGCTTGTCGAATTGGCAGGAGGGACCGAAGCCATTGGTATCGCAGGAGAACGGAGCGTGACGACATCTTGGCGAGAAATTGCCGCCGCGGATCCTGAAGTCCTCGTGATCGCGTGCTGCGGATTCAATGTCGAGCGAACAAGGCAAGATTTGCCGATCCTTCAAGCTCAACCTGGCTGGTCTAACTTGAAATGTGTCCAGACACGCCGAGTTTTTCTCGTTGACGGATCTGCCTATTTCAATCGCCCAGGTCCAAGACTTGTTGACAGCTTGGAACTGCT
>JAYZAR010000305.1:0-4413 GCA_036339635.1 Planctomycetota bacterium
AGGATACCAGTCGCTTCGTTTGGATTTTATTAGCTGCGACTTGGTTCATTCGCTCGTCGCTGCAACGGCTTACCAGATTCGTCATTCCCGATCCAAGTGTCACTAAAATTGTTCCCGCTCACGGTGATGCTGGCTGATGGACCTCGAATGGCGAGAGCCGCTTTCTTGACAATCGTGAATGTGTTGGCTGAAACGGCACATCCGTGCGCGTCGCGCAAATCAATCCCGCCACTGAACTCGTGGGCGATTACATTGGCCGACATCGTAATCCCGTAACAATCGCGGTCCAAAACGATCGCCCATCCCTGGCACTCCTCAATCATATTGCTGGCGATTACCGAACCGTACGTGTTCTCGATCACCACACCGTCACCGAGATGATCATCGAGGTTGTTACCGCTCATGGTCAGATTGAAGGAATCGATACAGGTGACTCCGTCCTCGTTTTCTTCGAATTGATTCGCAGAAACAATGATGTCGTGACAACCTTCCAAAAAAAGCCCCGACTGTTT
The DNA here is from genome assembly GCA_036339635.1 of Planctomycetota bacterium. Taxonomy (GTDB): domain Bacteria; phylum Planctomycetota; class Planctomycetia; order Pirellulales; family Pirellulaceae; genus Rubripirellula. Next base: position 513 of record JAYZAR010000305.1, read on the forward strand.
GTTATAGGTCAACAGATTGTCACTCACCCGCGGATCTTCATAACAGAAATGCAATCGGATTCCGTCACCGCCGTGATAGCTGCTCGTGACCCCTTGAATCCGAAGCTCTTCGATATAACGAGCTTCAATGCCGTGGCCACTCTGCTCATTTCCAGTCACCCGAAAATTCGCGGCCGTCACTCGCCACAAGCGTTCATCAGAAGGTGTTGCCTGATCCAAAAATTTCGGATTTTGGATCAAGATCGCTGGCTGACTCTCCTGATTATGATTCACGATATGTGTCGCTGGCCCAGAACCTTCGATGCGAGTGTCGCCAGTCGAAATCCGTAGTGGCTCATTGAGTTCATAGGTGCCGGGAGGAATTCGCAAAACACCACCCAACACCGGAATCGCATCCGCCGCGGCCTGCAGCGAATCGAAATCACCGGCATCCACGATTCGATCATTCGCGTGGGCAATGCCTATCCTCAAAACGACAAGCAGAATCAAAAACTCGAACCCTCGAATACAGTTTATCGACATGGTGCAGGGGCCTAACTGGAGACAACTTTGGTTGCCTATCTTACCCTTGAAGATATCATCGCGTTGGCTTACGGCATCTCTTTTTCCGCTTACCATTTGCAAAGTCAAATTTTTCAAGCCGATTTATTTTGACGCTCCAGCCGATCGATGCAGACCCCTTGATCAAGTCGAGACGGGATAAAATCGAGACCGAGCGGACGATTCCCAGGAAAACCAAATGACCGCGAGGCACACCAATGAACCACGCTTAAAAATGAACATCGGATGTACCGGCTGACTGACCAAAGCAAGTCGCCCCGAGAGACTGATTTACGTTATGCTGTGCGGTCAGCCGTTTCCCAACCACCCAACTTTCAACGTTTCTTTTTATTGAGGTATCGCGATGTCCGTTGCCACCGAAATTCAATCGATCACTGCCCGTCAGTTTGAAACGCCAGCAAAGTTCACCCAGTTTTGTGAGAATGGGGGTCAACCGCTTGGCGGGTATATCAATGGCGAGCATATCAGTGGTGCCATGAATGCGTCGATCGACACCGTTGACCCCGGCTCGCTCGAAGTGCTTGCCCGTGTTTGCGAAATGGGACAAGAGCAAGTCGATGCAGCAGCGGAAGCCGCCCATCGAGCCTTTCTTGGTAACGGTGTCAGCGGATGGCGAGACTTCCCAATGGAAGAACGCTGCGAATTGATGATGAAACTGGTGGAACTTTGCGAACGTGACCGCGACGTATTACTGGCATGCGAAATTCGTGATGGCGGCAAATTGTCGGAACTGGCGGAAGGTGACTTCGATCAGATTCGTGCGACAGCTGAGTACTTTTGCTCGATCGCTCCCCAATTGATCCTTGGCGATAGTGGCCACCGAGCCGTCGCAGCCGATACTCAAGGCTTTACCTACCGCGAACCGTGGGGCGTGGTTGCTGGAATCATTCCCTGGAATTATCCGATCGTTTTAACTTCCTGGTTCATGTTCCCAGCTTTGCTGGCAGGCAACTGTATCCTGATCAAGCCGGCCGAGGACACGCCACTATCCGCTCTCTACATCGCGAAGTTAGCGGAGGAGGCGGGATGTCCCCCCGGCGTGATCAATGTCTTACCCGGACGTGGTGAATTGACCGGTCAATTCATCGCAGAGAATCCACTTGTGCGCTACATCTCGTTTACAGGATCACCCGGCGTCGGCCAACACATCCTCCGAACTTGCGATCGGCATGGCACGCGAATGAAGCGTGAGATGGGCGGTAATGGTTCAGCGATTGTCCTCGACGATGCTGATCCGGCCATCGTTGCCCGCAAAATTGGTCGTCACACCAATCAACACTTCGGTCAAACGTGTTGCACGATTCATCGCATTTTTGTCGATCAGAAAATCGCAGATGATTTCATCGACGCTCAGCGCGATTTTTTCAGCGGTTTGAAAATCGGCTATCAAGCAGATGCTGGCACACAGTTGGGGGCCGTGATCAACGCAACACAACGTTCACGAATCCTGACAGCTCAACAGCAAGCGACCGCCCGAGGTGGCCAATCGCTGGTTGAAGGTGGGCCAGCGGAGGTCGCAGGAAAAGAAGGATACTATGTTCGGCCGGCGCTCTACCAAACTCAACCTGATCTGGCCTGCAACCCCGACGAGGTCTTCCATTGCTTTGCAACCATCTGTCCGGTCTCATCCGCCGACCAGGCTTTGCAGTTGGCAAATAGTTCACCTTACGGATTGGGCGCCAGTGTCTGGACCAAAGACACCCAGCGTGGAATCGCACTGGCCAAACAGTTCCGTGATGGCACGGCCCAGGTCAATTGCCACAACATGATCGCCTATGGATTGCCCTACTCGGGACAAGGGATCTCGGGCGGACCGGGGGCGGGCGTGAACTGCGAAGAGACGCTAACCGATTACACCCAAGTCAAGGCGGTTTACGTCGCGGATTACCCAGGGTAACTTGCGAGCAGTGGCGGTTCGTCCTGCCCAAGCCCTCGCGCAATGCGATCCTGTCGGAGCCATGCCTTGGAATCTCCAATCGCCGGCGCGGCGGAGGGTGTTCGAGACAGGGCGATTCTAGGAACCGTGTTCCAGCGGTCCTGACGCCTCCTCGAAATTCAATTGCAGGATGGGATGGACGGAAGGATGCGAGCGGTACAGTGTCATCGATATGCTGGATTTGATCAGCACGGAAAACCACTCCCCAAACCAGATCCGCTGAGTGACGTTCTGTCGCTTGATGAACTGCCGATACCGCAGTGCGAGGCAGGACACGTCTTGATCGACGTCCATTACACGGGAGTGCAATTTCCCGATGCATTTCAAGCCCAAGGTTTCTACCAAGAGCGGCCTGATGTTCCCTACATCCCTGCCGTCGATGTCAGCGGTGTCATCCGTGAAGTCGGCGAGGGCGTCACGAACGTTCACGCTGGCGATCGCGTAATCGCCAAATTACCCATCGGAGGCTTGGCGGAAATCGCAAAAGCACCGGCTGAATCGGTTTGGCTCGCTCCGCAAGGAATCGATCTTTCCGCCTGCGCCAACCTCAGCCGCAACTACATTTCCGCTTATCACTCGCTCAAGATCGTCGGCGAGATTTCAGCCGGTGGATTGGTCCTCGTCGACGGCGCGTCGGGAGGTGTTGGTATGGCTGCCGTCGAACTCGCCAAAGCGATGGGAGCCAAAGTCATCGCGGCAGTTAGCTCGGAAGAGAAAACAGACTTTCCCCGACAAGCCGGGGCGGATATCGTACTCTGCTACGGCCACGACAAAGCAAGCTTCCGAAACTTCAAAGCCAAGGCAAACGAAGCTGCCGCCGACCTCGGACACCCCAACGGCGTGGATGCTGTGATCGATATGGTCCAAGGTGAATTATTTGAAGCAGCACTGGTTTCCACCGTCCGCCCCTTGGGCAAGCTCGTAATGGTCGGATTCACAGCGGGTCAAAAACCGATCCGGCCAGGCATGCTACTGATCAAGCAGGCGGCGGCCATCGGCAGCTTGTGGGCCGAATGGGCCAAGCTGTACCCCACACAACATCGCCAAAACGTCCAGGAGATTCTCGATTTCCTGGCCCGGGGAGCGGTTCAACCACGAGTCGATCGAATCTTTGAGTTTGATGACTTCTTGCAAGCGTTTGAACTCTTCGAACAAAATCGCGGTCGTGGCAACACGGTCGTCCGAATCAAAGGCGAAGTCGCTTGATTTCCCAATCGCAAACGGCGCTGCCGAGCAGAGAAGCCCTTGATGCAAACCACGGGGAGCGATTGATTCCATGCAGCACCCAGCTATTGTGAACCCCCAGCTCTTGCGGGGGACCGATCCTTCAACTCACAAATACGCAATCGAATCTCTCAGTAACCATGAGAGAACCTCTTCATGATGCAAAACGAACCGCTTTCG
>JAYZAR010000306.1:0-5937 GCA_036339635.1 Planctomycetota bacterium
CGATTCGAAATCTCGTCGGCGATATCGTTCATTTCCAACGGATCTTCTTGCAGGTCATACAGACGTAACTTTTTCGCCTCCGGATAGACGATCAACTTGTAACGATCGGCTCGGACGCTGCGTTGCTTACCAAGATAGCCACCATAAATCGCCTCATAAGGGCTGTCGGCACCGTCTAGCAAGGGTAACAAACTATGAAACTCAACATGTTCTGGTTGATCGACCCCTGCCAATTCAAGTGAAGTTGGCATGATGTCTTGCAAGTAGACAGGCTCAGGAATCTTTCGTCCCGCTTTCACATTTGGACCAACCACCATGAGTGGGACTCGCACGCTGTGGTCATACAAATTTTGCTTACCAAACAGACCGTGCTGCCCGACCGCCAAGCCATGATCAGCAGTAAAGAAGATCCACGTGTTTTCCGCCTTGCCTGATGCTTTCAGCGACTTCAGAATCCGCCCGATCATTTCATCCATATGGGTAATGATGGCGTAATATTCCTGCCGATGGACTTTGACCGCATGATGAGTTCGCGGGAATGGTCCCAAGCGTTCATCTCGCAATTGCCGCCCCGCCCCCATTTCCTCAGCAAACGGGTAGACCGGTAAAAAGTTGGTCGGTACCGCCACATTTTCCAACGGGTATCGATTTACATACTCGGCCGGTGATTGCCTGGGGTCATGCGGCGCGTTGAACGCGAGGTACATGAAAAATGGCTCGTCTTCACGCGAAGCTTGTTGGAGAAAATCAGCCGCATGATTGGCGACGACCTCACTCCAATGTGTCCCACCTTTCCAGAACCCTCCAAATTTAGGATCTGAGGGTGACCATGGATCGCTGCCATCGCCGGTCGGCCGGTTATAACCTGCCTCGGTTTGATTGGGCATACCAGGTCGCACATCGCGGGCGACGTCAAATGACTTCTCAGCGCTCGCCTTACAGTGCCACTTACCTGTCATGTAGGTTCGATAGCCGGCGGATTTCATATACTCTCCCCACCAGCGTCCCGCTTTCCGTTCTGCCTCGGAACGATTGTGAATCGCTTGTGCATTCCATATGAAGCGACCCGAATTCAACATCGTGCGACTGGCGACACAAACGGCGCCGCTCCACGACCCCATATTAAAAGCATGAGTGAATGTCGTTCCCCGACGAGCCAGTTGGTCGAGATGAGGAGTTTGAATTCCCTCGGTACCGAGCGCCGCAATCGTATCGAAACACTGATCATCGGCAAAAATGAACACGATGTTCGGGCGATCCTCATTGGCGGAAGCCAGTGGGATCCCCGTACCAAGCAAACACACAAAGAAAAAACAATATCGCAACATCAAATGATCTCAACAGACGCCAGCAAAAACAGGAGAATGAGCCGGCATCTATCTTAACCCAGAACACAGCATTGCGGGGCGGTCAACAAGTGCGAGCCAATGGACTGTCGGACGCGACCGCCAACAATCGAAAACCGGAATAGCCTCTCGTAACCACGAAATGAATTGCTGCGAACTGGTTTCAAACCACCGCAGCAAGTCAAGAAATTCGCTTGGACCGAAATCGAATCTTATTGGCGGGGTAGGTAGAGGTCGACCTGTTCTTCACCGAAAATACGGTACTTCACCCCATGCCGCCAAAGTTCGAAGTACGGCATGTGAGGATCACCAACCGCAGCATCCATCGTCTGGTAGAGCGGCCACATCAAGTAGTCGCGTACCATATGATCGCAAGCCGTGAAATAATAAGCCGGTCGAAGGACTGCTGCGTACGGTCCACCGTCGATCTTCTCGACCAATTCCGGAACACGCTTTTGAAGTGCCAGCAGCAATCGCGACTTCTCTTCCTCACGCTTGGGATGCTTCGGCGGGATTCCTTCGAGCACACGAATCTTCGGCGTCGGGACGAGCGTTTGATGGGTTTCCGTATCGCCTACATGCCGAGCCAACTCAGCGATTCCGGACAACCATTGCTTTACCAAGGACTCAGCAAGTTTCGGATCAAGCGGTAGAGGACGGCGCACCACGAAATAGGCATCACGTCCACCCTGTGGCCGTCGGTCATCACCCGCGGCGGCATACAACTGGCCTAGCCTTTCAATCAACTGGCCACCCGCAACGAAGTCATCATACAAACCCTCGATCGCAGCTCCATCGGGGCGAAAAACCTGGAAGAAACCGATCAACGAATCGGCATCTAGTTCGGTATCCGGCGCGAGACACGCCAAATCATGGAAGCGTCTTATGAGAGAGTCGATAGTCATCGAGGTAATGGGGCACGAGGGAGTTCTTCTACGAGCATCCTACCCGTGAGACAAGCAACACTCCATCCGAGTGAAATCGACACGCCCAACGAAACCGACAACTAGATCGATGTGGCTGAAAGCCGAAGTGAGCGAACCCGCGATTACAGCGAAATCTCGCATCACTCACGACCTGTTTCGATGGACGTCCCAAGTTCCTTTACGTGCTTGCTGTCGCGGAGAAACTAGGGCGTTTCGTCAACCAAAACCAAAAGTTTGGACTGCAGCAGTGTTCCTTTTTCGTACTGAACATTTTTCACCGCAACCGAATATTCTGCAGCAGCGAGATGGTACTTACTCTGCGATTCGCTTACTCGACGCTGGGCATCGAGGAGCTGCTCCAGGCTGATTGGGAATCCAGCTTTTCGGTTAGCCTCCAGAACATTCAAAGCATCACTGGCCGCCAAGTACCGATTCAGATTGGTTTTCATTTGCGTCAGGGCTCGCTCGCTTTCAGCAACCGCTGCAGTCAGATCATGCAGAATCTGACGTTCTTGTTCACGTAGGATCGCCTTGTCACGTCGGATTTGAATCTCGGCGTTCTTTACAGCAGCATGCGCCTGGCGATAGCCGACAGGCATCTTCCATTCGAGGCTCGCTTCATATTCCTGATAATCGGCCGTGCCAAGTTCTTCAAACGCACTGTTAGATCCCATTAAACTTTGATCCAAGCCACGCAGTCGGTAGATGGTGATAAAGTCAAGCGTGGGCAGGAGAAAATTCTTCGCCGCCAACAGCTCCATTTCGCGTCGCTTGACCAGCAACCTCTGTTGCTGCAACTCGGTTCTTTGCTCAAGAGCTTCCATCGAGATGGAAGCCCAGTCATACACGATCGGGGCATCGATCGGTTCATCTGCCGGCCGCACCAATTTTCCGTCGCTCAACGGCATCCCGATCAGCAAACGCAGTCGACGTTCAGCCACTTGCACTCCCGTGGCACCCGCGAAGGTGCCTCCGGAAGTCGAGTTATTGACCTGGGTTCGCTGGTTCAACTTACCTGCGATCGCATCCTGCAGTTCAGACTGAAACCGATAGTACTGCTCGCGAGCTAATGCCTCAGGCGCGGCTGACTTGAGGCTACTGGTCCGCTGTGCTTCCAAACCCTGCCACGTTAAACGACTGCGTTCCAGCGACGCTCGCTTCGCATCTAAATCTCGATAGGCAAAGTACAAGTCCCAGTAAGCATTAACGACATCACTGACGTAGTCTCGCATTTCTTGGCGAAACTTCGCCGATGAGATATCTTGATTGACCTTGGCAATCAAGATGCCGTTATACACACCGGGCTTGGCGCTCGGACCGGCAATGCGGTTGAAGGTGGTTCCACCACCTTGCATCAACGGCTGACGCAATTCTGCGTGTATCTGTGTTTGCCAGGCACTGGGCGTCAAGTTACCGGTTGCATTATTGGCGTCGTAGTCTGTCACACTCCGGAGTGCAAACTGCGAACCGGTTGCCATTCGCTTTGAAAGCTGGAACACATAGTCGTGTGTATCCTGCTGGAAAGCAGTAGCCCCACCGCCAAAGAAGCGGTTGTTGAATCGCCGATCATTGTTTTGCCATTTCCCTAACCCGTAAGCGTGCGCGTCAAAGGCTGATAACGCGGCTTCCAGCCCGGCCTGTGGATCAGTTTGGACCAAGCCCAAACTCTCGGCGGTCTCAACTTGCTTGGGAAACCGCAGCACGCTCGCACCCAGATCGCGCAAGACCTCCGCGTTGCTCAAAGCGATTCGCAGTGCTTCCTCAAGCGTCACATCCTGATATTCGACCGAGTCAAAATCTTCGGGAGTATTAAGCGTTAAGGGAGCTTCGGGGATCTCCGGTACAGTTTGCATTGGAGCACCGGCATCGACTTGATGCATCAGTGCATCGACCTGGTCTGTGCGTTGCCCAATTGTCTGGGGAAGCTGCCCGTAAGTTCGGCAGCCAACCGTTAGTAAGAGCGCACAGGCACAGCAAATCACCAACCCAACCATGGCAGGGAGCGTCGCTTTTCGGGTCGCTGATTGGGTGCCCATCCGGATTCCTTACTTGCCGCAGTTTACTCCCGATCAGCCGGGACAATCCGCGCTTTTATTATCTTTCGTACAGACGAACCCGGCTCGTCCATTCAAAACGACGAAATCGCTACGACAAACGCCTCAAAAGCGTGAAACTCACACTCAAGCCGAGCGTCTAAGAGTCACACGGTTAAACTGGGTAGTTAAGCCAACTTCCTCCGATTCCTGATTCGATGACCCACCCTCTGCATCTCACCGATCAAGCCTGGAAAGATGCCGAGACACTTGTCCAGCGTCTCGAACCAGCAGCCCGTCAACTCGGTTCTGCCGATTCGTTCTATGAAGATCTGGTGTGCGGATTACGGTTCACATGCGGAGCCATGCTGACATCCCTGTCACTTTTGGAAAATGGTCACGAAACAGTTTTAGCTCGCAACGGCATCAGCCTTCACGCCTCTGCGGATTCAAATCTAAAACCCGAATCCGAATCCCAAAGAGCGGCTGTGACCGTGGAATTCCCCGTCCACTCGCAGGTCAATCTGCGTCTAAAAATACGATTCGATCAACCGATCTCGCTCGCAACGGAGGCGAATCTTGTCGATTTGAGCGATGTCTTGCTCACACTCGCCGCTGGCGTCTATCTGCGCCAACAGTTTGCTGACTTACGTTCCCACTTGGAAACCCAGTCCAATCGCGATCGTCTGCTGAATAAATTGAACGAAGGAACATCTGTTGAGCAGTCATTCACAGCCATTGCATCCACCATTGCAAGCCACATTTCGGCAGACCGGGTTAGCCTCCTCCGCATTACCCGATTTCACTCCCAGCTAATCGCCACCTCAACACAACCACACATTGATCAGCGGGGAACGATTGCACGGTCTCTACAAGATATCGCACATTACTCCCGCGACGCCGTTTGTTTTACTTGGTCGCACAGTAACGAAAATCGCATCGCCAATCCTGTAGGATCCGATGCCGATCGTCTGAATTCAATCGAAAATCACCAAGCAACCAACGGATGTCAGGAACTATTACTGCAAACCATTCGCGACTCCGCCGACGAGCCAATCGCAACCGTAATTATGGAATGGATTCGTCCGCACAAGAACGCTGTGAACTCAAATGAATCAGCCTGGCAATCCGTTCGAGAACCGGTTGAGGAGGCCATTCGACGGGCGATCGACCGTAACCAGTCAGGATGGCAGTGGGCAACCAAACGGTTTGCGATCACCAGCAGAAAACTTGGTCTGGGAATCGCTTGCTTACTCGCCTTTGCATTGCTGCTTGCCTTTTACCCGACGACCTTGCGAATTCCCGCCACTGGCAAAGTCGTCGCAACCAAGCGTGCTCGGCTGTTTGCTCCTAGCGACGCAGTGGTCGCTGAAATCATGGCAGAGAACCACCAGATCGTCACAGCGGGACAACCATTGATCCGTCTGATCAGTCCTCGTTTGGATCAAGTACGAGCCGAGATCGAAGGCAGGCTTGCGACCCTCCTCACGCAGCTTGATGCAACGCTTGCTGCCCGATCATCGACTAACCAATCAAGAGGCACTTCGGTTGCAGCTGATGAACGCGTCTTGAGGACCGAAATCAAGGGTCTAGAAAATCAACTGGTGTTGATCGAAAAGCAGGAAGCCGAGT
>JAYZAR010000307.1:0-4847 GCA_036339635.1 Planctomycetota bacterium
GGGAATGCAGTGCTAACGGTTCCTTCGTGGCAAAGGGTTCCCCGTAGCGTCGCCCGATCAGATTTCCCCAATGAGCGGACTCGGTTTCCAGTCGCTCCAACATTGTTGGCGGTTCCGTCGGCCGACCAAGCACAAGCTGACTGTGGTATGCCGAAATCGAGGCCAGCTTGGCGTCCCAAAAATCGCTGATATCGACGATCCAATCGGGTTGAATCGCAAGCCGCAAGTGGATGCAAAAATAGTGATAAACACGTTCCGGATGGAACCGCTCACCAGGCATCTCGGTCTTACTCAACTTGGCCCAAAATCGGGCCGCTTCAATCATGTCGGTGGCAGCAACGTGATCCGGATGGGCGTCCTGCCAGTAGGGAGCGAAAATCCATCGTGGTCGTAACACACGAAAATAACTTGCGACCAACTCGCGAGCTTCTAACGTGTGAACCAATTTGCGATTGGGGAGTCCTGCATTACCGCGCCAAGCAATGGAGAGTGGTTCGGTTGCGTGAATGGTTTCCGCACGACGGATCGACTCGCTTCCGTGCGGCGTCGGCTCCCCCGAAGTCAAATCGAGGATACCAATGCGGAGTCCTTCGGCGGACATTTTTGCGATCGTTCCGCCCATCCCCAACTCAGCATCGTCGGGATGCGGAGCGACGACCAAGAAATCAAGTGGCTCAATGGCCACCATCTCGCGTGGCGACGCAGTTACGATCTCAATGGCCACTGTGGTTAACTACGTCTGGACACAAGACTCTCAACGGCATCGACCGGAATCGGGATGCCACGCAGTGTGCCTTCCAGAACCATATTCTCATCGACCCAACCTTGAAAAGCAGCAACGATCATCCGATTGCGGCGAACTTTCAAAAGCTGCACCATCAAAACCAAATCAGTCCCGGGAGTAACCACCCCGCGAAACCGAACATCATCGACACCGCCAAAACCAACCATCTCAGCGCCGAGCAAATCATTCTTCTGAGTAAAATAGCTCGATAGCTGGGCGACCGCTTCGAGCATGATGACGCCGGGCATGAGAGGCATTCCGGGCATGTGACCGCGAACCCAGAACTCGTCATCGGTCACTTTCTTCAGCGCAGCGCAAGCATGACGATCTAGGTCCTCATGGAGCACCGAGGTCAGCTGTTCCATTTCGTGCCGCTGAGGGTTGTATGCCCGAATTGCTTCGATATCGGCAACCGGGTTTTCAAAATCCAACAACGACGGATCAATGATGAATTCGTGTTTCACCATCTTGCCCTAGACGAGGAAAACGAGGCTCAAGTCTTGATTTTCTTACGCTTCGCTTTCCGCGCTTTCGCGCTAGCAGGGCGACGACCGTGATTGGCCTTTTTCAATTTATGCTGTGGTTTTGCCATGATTCTCTAAGTTCTAATTCGTGAAAGTGGGGAGAGTGACCTTTGATCTAGCCCGAAACATCACCTCTGGAACTGAATGTATCCCTCTCAGCAGTCCCCATCTCGACTCTGTCCCAAGCTGTTAAAATAGCAGCATTTGGACCGCTCGGGAAGTTGCTTCCGAAACAATTGCCCACTGGGGAGCCTCACCGCAGCAAAGTCGCTGCCCCCTGCATTCCCTGCACTGGCTGGGGGTGGGCCGATTGATAAGGCCCACTTAAACGAACCAACGGTGGGGTGGTCCCGACTCGATTTGCAGTGGGGCCGGGTTGAGCTGTGACATGGCTTGGGCCTGCGGAATCGCTGAGAGCGTTCAGGGGAGTTTGGGCCAGTTGTTTCTTGCGGTGATACCAACCCTGCGTCTCACGGGAAGCGAGCTGGGTTGCAGGAATCGGGTCAGTAGCGATTGGCTGGACCGCGGCCCCCTGCGGACCTGCCAACTGTAGCGTGGAGGGAACGTTCGCCCCATTCGCAACTGGCACCTGATTCGCAGCTAGGCGAATCTCGCCCGCCATAGCTGGCGAATGCGACGGGATCTGCTTCGCAGGAACTTGCTTGGCAAACCTTTCCACTGACCTTCCACCATCAGAAACCCACGCCAACCAATAATCTTGCAACTCCTTCAGTGAGTCGTATTGGTAATGTTTTTTTACGTTGTCGGTCCAAGAGGAGTGCTGCATGTAGTCTTGCAAAAAAACAATGAATTGACGCGGCCCTTTTTGGTCGATCAAGAAACGACAAACCGAATAACCTTGAGCGTACATCGGCAGCACATCACTGGGGTACTCTGTCAGAAGAAACAGTTTATTCATTGCGATGCCGCGACTTGAATTCAAATAGCGACGCAACATGATCTCGTGTTTATTGCGCTCGGCAGAGTGTTCCACCGTAGTGCAGATTCCCTCATCTGCCCAACGGGGCAAGGGTCGACCGAAATGCGTCGCCAAGATTGTATGAGTGATTTCGTGAGGCAACACGCTATCGAGAATCCGCTCTGGGGTTCCGACCACCTCCATCTGAAAATCTCGTACCGGCCGGGGGTTGTAAGTCGTCACTCCCTGAGCAGCCAATTGGGGTCCTGCAACGACGCGAATCGGACAAGGATTCGGCCAAGGTGGTAACGGTTTGCCAAGCCAATAAACAGCCAAGTCATGGCGAAACTTCTCAGCCGCTTCCGCGACGGCCTTGGCAAGTTGAGCATTCGGGCCTTGAACGATGAAATTTTGCGTGCGGCAACTGCCTCCGTTTGCACCCGCCGGCCAAAGGAGGGCGAGCGTTAAAAACGCGAACACTGGCCTACCTTGACGAAGAATCGATCCGGCTTCCATGCCGTTTTGCTCCCAAGTCCTCAGGAAAATCCATCCTCTGCCGATCCATCCCTGACCAGCTGGACCAGCAAAGTTTAGGCGAATCGGCTCGCCCGCCGATAGGGAGTTTTTAATCGGCTAAGAACACCCCAAATCCACGCTTTAATCGGGAGGCTGCCAAGCAGCCAGCAGACTGACCGTGGGCATGCGGAGTGTCTGAAAACACCCCTCGCATCGGAGAGAGAGAGAATTTACGGCGGAAGGTTGAGCACCTCACATTGACCGGAAAACAAATGTTTCACGGCAGTCCCGTTCGCCCCACCGAGCCAACACCGAGCCAAATTTTAAAAAGCGGCGTCCGGTGAAGACAGCAACGCGTGGCTGGAACGCGTGATATCGAAACGCGTGATATTGAAACGCGTGACATTGAGACAGCAACGTTGAGACAGGGAAAGGGTGAGACGGAAAATGAGTGGGACGGTCAATCGGGTGAACTGATACCGCGCTGCGTTTGGCTTGGTCTGTGACAGGGGGGACCGGATGGGTGGGGTTCACCCGACAACGGCATCAGAGAAGTAGATGACGCGACGCGACGTTTAACGGCTAGCGGAAAATCTGCTCTAGAAATTGCGGCAGGTAAATTCGCCAAACCGGCCAAGAGTGGTCGCCGTTCGTTTCCACGTAGGTATGCTTGATCCCTCGTCGATTTAATTGATTGTTGAAACTCCGATTCCGCTCCACCAGAAAATCATCTTTTACACATGCGATCCAGAACAAGCGATGCGGATGCTTAGCAAGTCGCTCCGACAAGCCGGCATACTCTTGTTCCAGATCGACTTGCGGTGCTACAGCGCTGAAGGCACCAACCCAAGCGAACTGATCGGGGTGCCGCAATCCACCACTGATCGAATGCCCACCTCCCATCGACAACCCCACAATGGCTCGATCTTCACGGGAGGTTTTCACGCGAAACGTTCGCTCAACCATCGGCAACAGATCACTTACGACATCAGCGATCATCGCGTGATCATTCCGCTCCCGATAATCCTCCGACCAATCTCTTTCGGCCAACGCGACCGGATGCCCGTATGGCATCACAATAATCATCGGCTCGATCTTTTCTTGAGCGATCAAATTATCCACGATCCAATGACTGCGCCCCACCTCAGTCCAAGTGGTTTGATCATCGCCATAACTATGACAAAGAACGACAACGGGATAGGTTTGATCAGCGGTGGGATCATAGCCGGGTGGCGTGTAAATCATGACCGACCTGTCGGCACCCGTCGTCTTGGAGCGATAAACGTGGGCATGCACCGCCCCATGCGGCACCGCTTGCTGTTCAGTCAACTGCGGCGGGCTGCCCGGGATTTCGAGCAAACTCGCGCATGTCAGCCACTTCTTCAGCCACCGATTGCGGGGGTCCGTCATCGACGAACCATCGACACGAAACGTGTATTCATAGATTCCCGCTGGCATGACCTGCGTTGTGTAGGCCCATAGTCCCTCCGCATTTCGATTCATAGGAAAAGATTGGCCAGCGACTGCCACATGAACCTCCGCCGCTGCCGGGGCAACCAACCGGAACGTCACACGGTGGTCGTCATGCAACTCGGGTGATTGAATCGCATTACCACCGGCCCGCCCCGGTCCCCGCGTCTGTTCGGTGACCTGTTTCTGAATCGCGTTATAGTCGATACCTGCGGTATCCTCCGGAAACGGATGATCCAACAACCACCATTCCTCCGTAAATGCAGCTCGTTGCCCAGGATTCAAATCCTCGGCTGGACCGATCGGCTCCAATTCCACTCGATCCCCTTCTGGATACCAAACCGAAATCGTCAGGCCGGCAAACTCGTTGTAGGCGCGATCAGGATGGGTCGCAAATCGTTTGACAAATAATTGATCATGAGGCGCTAGATACCCGAGCCATCCCGCATACGAATCAAAACCGAGCTTTGGAAAAGCTGGTGCCGCCTTCACAATCACTTTTTCGTCATCGTATTGAATGTGCGCATCTTCCGGCTTGAACTGCAGTCGATTCCCGTCCTCGTACATGAAATAACCATTAGGAAAACGACCACGCGGTGAACGAGGGACGATCGCAATGCCACCTCCGACCGCA
>JAYZAR010000308.1:0-4582 GCA_036339635.1 Planctomycetota bacterium
CGCTTTGGTGATTTATTCACGTACGACGCCGATATGGAGTGGGATCTCGGTTCACCCTGGTACCGACCGACGCGAATCTGCCAAGTCGTCAGCGGTGCTGACTATGGCTGGCGCAGCGGGACCGGAAAATGGCCAACTTATTTTGAAGATAGCCTGCCGCCAGTTGTAGAAATCGGCCCCGGATCACCGACCGGCGTCGTTGCCGGCTTGGGCACCAAATTTCCAGCCAAATACCAAGATGCGATTTTCGCGCTCGACTGGACTTTTGGAACGATTTACGCAGTTCATTTGCAACCCGATGGCGGCGGTTATCGCGGCACAAGCGAACCGTTTGTGACGGGTGCACCGCTACCAGTGACCGACGCGATTGTCGGTGACGACGGTGCACTGTATTTCACCGTCGGTGGCCGCGGAACTCAATCCGCACTCTACCGAATCCGCTACGTGGGATCCGAGAGCACGGCCCCCGCCAGTGATCCATTACCCACCACGGCAATTCGTGCCAGAAAGATTCGCCAGCAACTCGAGCGACATCATGGGCATCCCTCCGACCCAAGTGAACTCGATGCAACACTCGACTCGATTTGGCCGCACCTTGGCAGTAATGATCGATTCGTTCGAGGGGCTGCACGCGTCGCACTCGAATCACAACCAGTCGCAAAATGGGGTGCACGCGTCCTTTCCGAAACTTCGCCGCAAGCCATGATCACAGCCGCCGTTGCCCTGGCCCGATCTGGCGACCAAACCCACCAGGCACCACTGCTGGAAACACTCACGCGATTGATCAAGCAACCACTACCAGTCGATCAACAACTTGGTGCGTTGCGGGCAATATCGCTGACTTGCATCCGACTCGGCGGACCCAATGAAGACCAACGCCAACAACTCATTGCTGCAGTTGACCCACTGCTCCCAAACAAGCACGGTGACGTCAATTCCGAACTTGTCAAGCTGCTCGTCTACCTCAAATCGCCCACTGTGGTCACCAAGACGATGCAATTGATTCGCGATCGCCAGCCAACCCCCATCCCGGATTGGTCTGAACTAGCAAGCCGAAATGGAAGATACGGCGGAACGGTACAGCGAGTGCTAGACAATCATCCACCCAGTCGGGAGATCGGCTTCGCACTCGCTTTGAGCCAATTGAGAGTCGGCTGGTCAATCGAACAGCGACGGGCCTATTTTGAATTCTTAAATGAAGCAGCCCGCAAATCCGGCGGTTCAAGTTTCCCAGGCTTCATGAAGAACATTCGCGAGGAGGCCATCGGCAACTGCTCCGACGCAGAACGCCTTGCTCTTCAAGACATCACTGGAGAAAGCTACGACCCTGTTCCTGATTTCGAAATCGTACCGGCTGTGGGCCCGGGCCGAGAATGGAAACTGGACGAAGCGAAGCGGTTGGCAAGCCGTCTCAAAGAGGCTGATTTTGAATCAGGACGAAATCTTTACTTTGCCGCCAACTGTGGCAAATGTCATCGCATGGCTGGCTTGGGAGGAAATGTCGGACCAGACTTAACCAGCATTCCGCGAAAGTTTGATCTGAATTACGTAATCGAACATATCATCGACCCCAGCAAAGTGATCTCCGACCAGTATCAATCATCCATCGTATTGACCAGCGATGGACGTACACTCACTGGCTTGGTGTCTCGAGCTGATGGCGAGACAGTCATCTTCCCTGCGGATGTGCAGTCCCAGCCGATCACCCTTGCGGACGACGATATCGAAGCGCTCCGCCCCTCGGATATTTCGCAAATGCCCAAAGGGCTGCTAGACTCACTGAATCCAGAGGAGCTTCGCGATTTGCTAGCCTTCCTGATGAGTGGGGGAGATCGAGAGAATCGAAAAGTTTATCCAAAGTAAAGCCGACTGCTACCTCAGCCGCCATCAACCACGGGAAAAAAGTTCGCGTGGAAGGGGTTGCGAAGGTATTAAACACGCCTACTTTGAACGCAAAGCTACCTCCACAACTTGGCAAATTTAGCGATTTACGCACGATCGCTTGCGTTTTTATTCTTACGAATACCATCTCGGCACCTCACAGCTTCCACCAAACCTGATCTGTCTAGCAATCGATCCTTTGTTTATTGAAGCTCAGTTCACTCAACCTTTTTATCAAGCTCATGAATCGCCACGCGCTGCTCGCAATCGTTCTTCTTTTCACTTCGCCGGCTTTGTCACAGGATGCCGCATCGAACGCGATTGATGAGTCAACGATCCGAAGCCACATTCGATTTTTAGCGGATGATTTATTAGAGGGCAGAGGTCCGGGAACACGTGGCGACCAACTGACGCAACTTTACTTGTCGACCCAATTCCAAAGCTACGGCCTGAAACCGTTTGCAGGCGACGGGAACTGGACCCAAGCTGTCCCCCTGGTTGGAGTTCAGACCCGTCCACCCAAGACCGTCACGTTTCGCAATCGAGACCAATCGGCAACATTCGAGTCATACCAACAATTCATGTCAAACGTTGGTGGCCCGATGGAAACGGCATCGCTAAAAGATGCCGAAGTCGTTTTTGTTGGCTATGGCATCGAAGCACCTGAGTACGACTGGGATGACTACAAAGGGATCGATCTACATGGCAAAGTGCTGCTGATGATGAACAATGATCCCGCAGGAGATCCCGAACTATTCGAAGGCCGAAGGCGTCTTTACTACGGCCGTTGGGATTACAAGTACGAAATCGCGGCAGCCAAAGGCGCTGCCGGTGCGATCATCATTCACACAACACCCTCGGCAGGCTATCCATGGCAGGTGATCCAAACATCTTGGAGTGGTGAGGAGTTCGAATTGCGTGGTGAAAAGGGTCCCCGCATGCAACTTAAGGCTTGGGCAACAGAAGACGCGGCAAGAGAGTTGGTCGACTTAAGTGGGCATGATCTCGATCAACTCCGTCGTGATGCGGAGCTGCGTGACTTTCGTCCTGTGCCACTCGGCACCAAGCTTTCGATTGACTTAACCGCGGAAGTGCGTGAGCAAGACACGGCGAACGTAATCGGCATCATGGAAGGCAGTGACCCGGACTTGAAGAAAGAAGCGTTGATCTACATGGCCCACCACGACCACCTCGGTCTCGGTGCGGAACGGGACATTCGTGGTGACAACATCTACAACGGTGCCATCGATAACGCCGCGGGCACTGCCTCACTACTGACGATCCTCAAAGCTTACGCAGCGCTTCCCGAGCGGCCCGCCCGATCGATCATTTTCGCCGCCGTCGGTGCCGAAGAACAAGGCTTGCTCGGATCCAAACACTTCGCGAGCGATCCTCCACTGCCACCCGGATACATGGCAGCAGTGATCAACATCGACGGCACCAACTTTATCGGTGCGACCCATGATGTGAACGTAATCGGTTCCGGAAAAAGCAACCTCGACAAGGTGGTTGAAGCGGTGGCGCGAGGCCAAGGCCGCAACGTGACGCCCGACCTGTTTCCCGATCGCGGTTACTATTACCGATCCGATCAATTCTCACTTGCAAAGATTGGTGTCCCCGGTGTCTATCTTCACTCGGGCGTCAACGTGGTTGGCAAACCTGCAGGATGGGGAAAAGAAAAACTCAACCAGTGGGTGGAAAAAACCTATCATCAACCGAGTGACGAATACAGCGAGGACTGGGATCTGGCCGGGGCGGTACAAGACACCCGGTTGTTATTCCAAGTTGGCCGAATCATTGCTGACCAGGCCGATCAGCCAGCCTGGAATCCCGGGGATGAATTCGAGGCAGCGCGAAAAGCCGCTTTGAGCGAACGCTAAAACTCGCACGGCATCGCGACCGCCCAAAGCGTGCGGCTAAAGCCAAAGGTTTCACCTGGGGCAAAAATGCCGCACTTTGAAATCGCCAGGCAAATTCACCGTTACGCGAAAATCTCCTTCGCAACTCGGCCGTAGACATCGGTCAACCGGAAATCGCGTCCGGCGTAACGATAGGTCAACTCGGTGTGATCGAGTCCAAGCAGATGCAGGATTGTCGCATGTAAATCATGCACATGCATTTTGTTTTCGACCGCTGCGATCCCAAATTCATCGGTCGCACCATAATTAATCCCACCTTTCACACCACCACCGGCCATCCACACGGTGAAGCCGGTTGCATTATGGTCGCGACCATCCTCCCGCCGCACCGCTGGTGTGCGACCAAACTCACCACTCCAGACAATCAATGTTTCGTCCAACATCCCGCGAGCTTCTAAATCACTCATCAACGCGGCGATCGGTTGATCGGTCGCTTGACAGTTTGCGCCCAAACGACCCTTCAGATTGTTATGCTGGTCCCAGCCCTCATGGGTCAATTCGATGAACCGGACACCCGCCTCCGCAAATCTTCGGGCCATCAAACATTGTCGTCCGAAATCGTCGGTCGCGGTTCGGCCAATGCCATAGGCTTTCAAAGTTTTCTGGGACTCACCGTCTAGATTCATGACTTCGGGAACGGCACTCTGCATCCGATATCCCAATTCGTAAGATTCAATCACCCCTTCTAATTGGCTGTTGGATGGATTCTTGGCGGCGGCGGCTCGATTCATCGACTGCAATAAATCTAATTGCTTGCGTTGCAGCTTACTCTCCATCGCACT
>JAYZAR010000309.1:0-7943 GCA_036339635.1 Planctomycetota bacterium
TAAAGCCGTCCGCTTGAAAGAACGTCGTCGCAACTAAACAAATAGCTTCAAAGCGAATCGTTTAGTTCCAACAATATCAAGACGATCCAGCACCCTGGTGGTGCTGGATCGTTCTTCGTATCCATTTCACCGGCAGGGGCAGCTCGTGAAATCCAATCGGTTCTCGCTTTTCACTCATCTTCAACGTGCTTATACCGAATGGCGTTTCGGCGCAATCGATACGACAGCGACGTTAGGCGTACGAGGCGAACAGGCGGCTGCACAACTACTGCGGCGAAAAGGCCTCTTGGTCATCGCACAGAGTGAATCCGATCGGTTCGGTGAAATCGATCTCATCGCGGTTGATCGCAGAAAACAGACGCTCGTTTTTGTCGAGGTCAAAACGCTTGCCACCACCAAACCAGGACATCCCGCCGGTCGAATCGACCGCATCAAGCAGCAAAAAATAACGCAAACCGCCTTGCGCTACCTGAAGAGAAAACGCCTGCTTGGAACGGCGGTAAGATTCGACGTGGTCGCCGTTTGGTGGCCGAGTGACCACTCGGTGCCTAATCGAATCGAGCACTACCAATCCGCATTCGAAGCGACCGGTTCGTATCAGCTTTACTGAACTTGCGAGCGCGGCCGAACACGCGGCAATCAAGAATTGAATTCTTTTAATGCGGGGTCAGGACAGCCGTTCTCGTTGAAGCCTTTTGCTCTCAACAAACAGGCATCGCATTTTCCGCACGGCCTTCCTCCCTCACCAGGGTCATAACAAGACAACGTAGCTCCGTAATCAACACCAAGTTCCATTCCCCGAGCGATAATTTGAGCCTTGCTCAGCTGAATCAAAGGCGTGTGGATGGTGAGTTTTCTAGACTGATCAACGCTATCTTTTGTCGCCAAGTTCGCCATTGCCTCGTAGGCAGAAACAAACTCTGGTCGGCAATCTGGATAGCCGCTGTAATCCAGTGCGTTGACGCCGATGAAGAGATCTCTGGAAGAAATTGTTTCGGCGAACGCGAGTGCGAGTGACAAGAAAACCGTGTTTCGTGCTGGCACATAAGTGACCGGAATGCCATCACCGAGTTCATCGACCGACTCTGACTTGGGAACCTGAATCGTTTCATCGGTCAGCGCCGAACCACCGAATTGCGCTAAGTCGATCTCAACAACACGATGAGAAACCGCTCCCATCTGCCCCGCAATTTTCTTGGCACGATCCAGCTCGTAACGATGACGCTGGCCGTATTGAAAGCTGATCGTGTGCGGCGCAAATCCCTCCGCTAACGCAATTGCTAAACAAGTCGCGCTATCCAGCCCACCAGAAAGCAAAACAACCGCGGAATCACCATCTGACATTACAAATTCCTCTTTAAGCTTATTTCTTCCATAGTTTGCGACCAATCGACGGGCTGTAGTTGGTCCAATTCCCATCGACCGACACATCCGATTCCATCACGCTCACATAGGCGGACAACTTAGCGTCTAGATTATCCAGATGGTGCAAGGCCGCCGCTTCAAGCGTTACGGGTATCTTCGGGCTGCCGAATTCCAACTGGCCATGATGACTGACAATCAAGTGTTCCAGCTGATATCGCAGTTCCTCAGGGATCGGGTGTCCCTGCGACGCCAGCATCGCCATTTTCTCGCCCAACATCTGCACCCCGATCACGATGTGCCCCACGAGTTGACCACGGTCGGTGTAAGCAATCTCACCATCGCCCGCCAACTCTTCGATCTTCCCTGAATCATGCAAGAACGCTCCCATCATCAAGAGCTCTGTATCGATCTCTGGGTAACGTGGGCCGATGAGTGCAGCCAAGTCCATCAGTTCCACCGTATGACGAATTAATCCACCCGGATACGCGTGATGATTAGTGACCGCCGCAGCTGACTTCTGAAATCGCCGCATGAGCTCAGCATCAGCCAGGTACGCTTCTCCTAACTTACGGAGCGACACATTCTTGAAGCTGCCGATCGTTTGCTGCAGGTGCTTCAGTAAACGATCTGATTCAGCATGGTCGTAGCGTTCGAAGTCAGCTGCGTCGACTTCAGATGGATCCATACGTTCAATGTTCGAAACGATGACCTGCAGCGCACCGTTGTGAATTTGCGTACGGCCGCGACAAAAAACATAATCACCGCGATCAAAACATTCGAAAATATTCTCATCAGCATTCCAGAGCATGCCGGCGATTACTCCGGAACGATCAGCCAGTCGCATGAGGATGTATTTTCCACCTTGGCGATTGACTCGCAATTGCTTGTCTGCCGCGCGGAAAGCTTGCTCTAGGTGGAGACCATCAGTTAAGTCAGAGATGGCGATACGATTCACAATATTCGACTCGGTTGCGAGTATTCAGGCCGCGAAGCCTGCCACGGAGTGGCAGCGGAGCGGTGACGACAGCAAGTCGCCCAAGCCAACAGGATGGTCGCAGTCCATACAAATTGGCAAGATGGGCTGAATTTTGACCGCAAGATACGGAACGATTCGTCTTTTTCCCGTGCTTTTTGATCGTTATCGACCAAAAAACAATAAGATTAAGATAGGCGTAGATTCGATGTCCCCCCCGACCCGAAACGCTGCTCGGCTCGCATGCAACCTGACTTCATACTGCCAGATTTCCTAGAACCACCCAAACGGGATGGTGAACTCGGCCGCATGGGCCCCTACCGGATCTTGGGGCAACTCGGGAAAGGAGGGATGGGCGAAGTTCTCCACGCCCGCGATGCCCGTCTAAATCGAGATGTGGCATTGAAATTCCTGAACACGAAACATGCGTCGACGCTGGAAAGCCGGCGGCGGTTTGTCGAAGAAGCAAGATCCATGGCGGCGGTCCATCACGATAACGTCGCCACGATCTTTGAAGTCGGTGTCCATCAAAAAATGCCTTTCATCGCAATGGAATTGCTGAAGGGCAAACCGCTCAATGTGTTGATTAAAGAGAAAGAACGCTTTGATTACCGGGAGGTGATGCAAACAGCCAAGGAAGTCTGCAAAGGCTTGGCAGCAGCCCACAAGAACGGAATCGTTCATCGCGATATCAAACCAGGCAATATTTGGATCGAAGTTCCCAGCGGGCGTGCCAAGATTCTCGACTTTGGCTTGGCGATCGCGAATGTCATACCAGATGGTTCGCCCCGTGGTGCAGCAGTCGGTAGCCCGGGCTACCTTGCTCCAGAGCAAGCAAGAAACGATCCAGTTGATGACCGAACAGATCTCTACAGCTTGGGTGTTGTGCTCTATCAAATGTGCTCTGGTCGCTTGCCGATCCGTGCTGAAACCGTCACCGAACAGATGATTGCCAATATCTGCGTCATCCCGCGACCGCTAAAGGAACGCAGCCCCGACACACCAATGCCGGTCTGCAAATTGATTGACCGCTTACTGGATAAGGAACCACGCAACCGTCCCCGTTCGGCTGGAGAATTGCATCTCCTGATCGGGAAAGCCATGGAGACATCCGAGTCGGAAAACAAGATTTCGCTGCAGATCGTAACCGAGCCGAAAGAGAACAAACCAGCACCCCAACCGTCACCACCCGACCAGCAAAGTAAGACCCCCAGCGATAAGGTAAAAGGCAAGCCGAAGTGGGTTATACCCTCGATTGCCGGAGCAGTCTTGGCTTGTCTCCTGGTAGCGTGGTCGTTAGTGCCCGAAAGTCGTAAAGCAGCAACGATCGCCCCTCAGTCCTCAGCTTCCCCCCCGTCAAGTCAAAAAGTCAATTCCGAATCATTGAGACCACTTGCGATCTCACAGGCAACAGGAACCGATACTGTCACCAGAGGCGATGCAGCTCGCTTCAAATTGCGGATTGAAAATCGCGCGATCGGCCCACGAAGTGATCCACGCATCCTCAATCGAGACTTCCGCGTTGCCGCAGAAATCGTGACAATGCTTCGCCCTGTTGGAAAAACCCAAAAAAAACGTCCAACCTTTCCGAAAAAACTCTCACCACGACAACTCCCATCCGCTGGACAAACAGAAGAACTAGACATTCAGTTCCTGACCACTGGTATTCTCCCCGGCAAATTCGATGTGCTATTCGAACTGCAGTCTCCTGATGGCACGACGGTCAGCCAAAGCACCTCCCAACTAACGGTTCAAGAGAACCTAGGCGATAGCGAGTTGCTTGGATTCGAACGGTTGAGAACCCACGCCGGAAACGGCGCCGACACCTTCGTGAAAAGCGACTCGCAGCAAGATTTTGGCGGATCAAAATCTTTGCAACTGATCCGGAAAGCAGGTGATCAACAATCGCATGTCTATCTGCGTTTCGATCTGTCAAAATCTAAAATCAACCGAGAACAAGTAGATCGCGCCGTATTGCTTCTAACAGCACAGGAAGGTGGATTCGTTGGCGTCAGCGAAGTACTAGCTTATGGAATTGTCGATGAATTGGCGGATGATTGGGTGGAAACCAAGCAAGGCCATCTCACGTGGGATCAATCGCCTTGTCGGTCAGGAGTCGGTGGCCAGAGATTCCTTGGCAACTGCCGCCTGGATAATCGCGCTGACCGATGGAAAAACAAAGCAGACGCAGTCCGCGTGTTCGGCCCGGGACTCGACGATTTCATCCGCACCGCACCGAGCGACCAGATCACGATCATGCTGGTTCGTGAAAATCGGGCCGAAAAACCAACACTCTTCAAATCACGCGAGGGCAAACCGTCACAAGCCCCTGCTCTCGCCCTGCGTCGCGTTCCCCAATGAACCGCGGACCAGAAAGTCATCCAAACGTTGTCTCGCAATCCAGAGCCCCACAGCTCCACTTTGCCGGCAGGGAAACGTAGTTAATCCCAAAAAATAGTTGCTCTGGAATCCAGAGTCACGGGTTTTGGTGCCGGACATAAGAACGCCAACCAGCCGCCGTTCAAAAAAAATGGCCAACGAGAAAATCGCTGCCCTTTGTCCCGACAACTGACTCTCCGGGCTACATCCGCCTGTGTACTGGTTAAACTATGGGAATGCCGAACCTGCCGCTTGACGATTCTGGGCGAACCCTGGTTAACCTGGTCCGCACCACTCATCCCTGGACCGCCGCAGATAACGCTGCTGGTCTCGTATTGCGATACCTTGCGCCGATGAGACGCATCCTGATCCAGTCACTTGGGTCACCGGCAGAAGCTGACGAAGCGTTGAGAAAACTCTTATCGCATTTGGTGAGTGCCGGCTTCGGCAAGCACCGGCATGGAAGATTGCGTGATTTCCTGATCAAGGGAATTCGATCAGCCGCCATGAATCGGATCTCGGAGAGGCCCGATGCCGGTACCCAACAAACCAGCCTGGACGAATTGACTTCCGAGTCCAAGATATGGCTCACCTATTGGCGAGAAGGTTTACTGGAACGTGCTTGGCGGTCACTTGAGCGTCAAGAACATGCAACACCAGAAATACCCTTTTACTCCGTCTTGCATTGTGCGACCGCGAAACCGCAATCCACGCCGGCCATGCTTGTGGTTCAGATCGCATCGGAATTCAACGTGACGCTGGACGAGCAAGCTGTTCAATCGATCCTGATTACCGCACGCGGACTATTTGCGCAAGTCCTCGCCGACGAGGTAGCCGAAACGCTCGAAGACCTGAGCGAGAACGATGTCAAGGAAGAAATCGCTATACTAGGATTGGGGCAGGCATTCAGCGGCATCACGATCGCCTCCAACGAATAGCGAAGAGAAATTGTCGCACCCCGTGCCATGGCCCCCAATGCACTGGAAAACCACTTGGTCCCGAGCGACAATAGAGGGGTCGATGTCAGCAACCCCGCGTGGGGACTGACAGCACGATATCGCTAACCTGAATAGTCTGTTAGTTCGAAAGCGATCTCACCTACGCCGAATGGTGATTCCACCATGATCGCTCTCCCAACATTCACGTGATTGATGGAGCCAGAGAAAGATGCAACATAGGTTGACGCGATCATCATGGATATTGGCCGTCAGTTGCCTGCTGACCGCAATAGGTTTCGCTCAAGAACCTGATACCGCCCCACCAGCGGAGTCAACCATTTCACCGCTGGACGACGAGGGAAAGTTGGTTCAATTCGAACGAGACATTGTGCCGATCATGACGCGGTATTGTCTTGAATGTCATGGTCCGGAAGACGCGAAAAATGATTTTCGTGTCGATGATCGCGAAATCTTCATGGACTATATCGAACCGGACGACGCTGAAAGCAGCACACTATATGTCGATTATCTCACCATCGATGACGTCGACTGGTTGATGCCCCCAACAACGCATGGCGGCCCACTCTCCGCGTCGGATTTGGCATTGGTGCGTGTCTGGATAAATGAGGGGGCTGATTGGCCAGAGGATTACACGTTTGCGAAGGATTCAACCGAAGGGGAGCAGGCGGAAACGGCTCCTGTTGCAGCCGGCCCAAGACCGCTAGCCGAAAGGATCTGGCAAGCCCAGGGTTTTCTCCATCCAGCGACCGTCCACTTCCCGATTGCCTTATTTCTGCTGGGTGGTGGCTTTGTCGTCTTGGGCAGGATTTGGCCCTCCGTCGGCACTCAGATTCCACTTGCCTGCCTACTGCTTGGTGCCTTGACCTGCCTGGCATCCAGTGCAATGGGCTGGTCTTTTGCTCCAGAGCGTGGATATGGGTTCAGCTGGAATCTTTTTGATTGGGACCGGGAGGTGGATGTGCACCGCTGGAGCGGGTTGATTGTGACGCTCGTTTCAGTTGTCTTGGCGGGCATTGCCCTGATGTCACTTTGGAAGGGTAGTGAACGCCTGACCAAGGTGTGGAAAGTTGGCCTCCTAGTCTGTGCCGGCATGGTCGGTGCCGTGGGGCACCAAGGGGGAGAACTAAGCTATGGCAAAGATTTCTATCCGCGAGCTTGGCGAATCTTGACCGACACTGTTGAAACCCCACCAGTCGAAACGCAGGACGATTCGCAATAAACGCTTCCTCGTAGAAATCTTATGCGGGGCGTGGTTGTGCCGGAGCCTTCTGTCGCCGAGGATGCGATGAGATAGCTTGAGCCTCCATTGCATATTGATCGTGAACGCAAAGCCAAAACAAAGAACTGCTGCTCCACAGAATTTGCCTGCCGATCGATTCATCAATCGTGAATTGAGCTGGTTGGAATTCAATCAACGCGTCCTGGAACAGGCCGCCGATACCTCGCTTCCGCTCCTGGAACGCGCTAAGTTCCTGGCGATTACCAGCTCGAACTTGGATGAGTTCATGATGGTTCGCGTCGGTAGCTTGAAAATGCAGTACGCGCGGAATGCGCTGGTTCGTGATCCCTCGGGCAGAACGGTATCGGAACAACTGCAGGCTGTGTCAGCCCGTTGCCAAGAAATCACAGAACGCCAATATCAACTCTTGAACGAATCGATTACTCCGCTGCTGGACGAAGCGGAGATTCAGCATATCGACCTCAATCGTTGCAGCGATCGCTGCTCACAAGCGGCCGAACGACGTTTTTTAAATGACGTCTTTGCGGTCGTTTCACCCCAGGTCATCGTCCCTGAGCGGCCATTCCCACTTTTGCAGGGTTTGGGAATTCACCTGTGCATTCGCTTGGCTCGAGAAACGCCAACGGAGGCGGTAGGGCATGGGAGTAAGCAACAGCAGTCTCCCGAGTGGGATTTTGCGGTCATCCCATTGGGACGTACCGTCCCACGATTGCTACCGATGCCAACTGATCGTGGACACGCCTATGTGCTACTGGAGGAGTTGATCGCCCACTTTGTCGAAGATTATTTTCCCGGTCGGCAAGTTCTGGAGTGCATCGCATTTCGAATCACACGCAATGCCGATGTCGAATTGCGAGAAGATTCTGCAGCGGATCTTATGGTAGGCATGGAAGAGGTCTTGGAAAGTCGTCGCCAATCACGACCAATCCGGTTGGAGTATAGCAACGGTGCAAGTGATGCCATGCTCGCCTTTTTGTCTGAAAAGATGGGATTGCACTCCCAAGATCTGTTCGCCTTCAATGGTCCA
>JAYZAR010000310.1:0-17442 GCA_036339635.1 Planctomycetota bacterium
GTAATCCATCCACGAGCTTGATCGGCCTATGGAATGAAACAAATGACATGCGACGCGATTTCGCATCGATGGATTTTGACGCGTTGAGATTCCTCCTACTTGATGGTGATGATAGTTTGCTGGTGGATGGCAGCGCGACTGCTCCTCTTTTCGTGGAAGGCGGTCCAGGCAGTGATTGGATTCAAATCGAAACGAATTCTGATACTTCCGTACTTGACTTGTCCGGAAACAACGTGATCAAAACCACATCGGGCATGGATACAATTCGTACCGGTCCGGGCCGAGACAGAATCGATGCGGGCGCGGGGAAAAACGAGGTGCACGATTCCGGTGGCGTGAATTGGATTTTCGCCGGGAGTCAAAACGACCAGATTTACCACGAAAATGCGAGCGACTGGATTGCGGTTGGCCAGGGTGTCAATGATGTCTGGCTGAACGGATCACTCGTCAACTGGCACAACCAATCCCTTCGTTCAGATGTGAATCGTGATTTAAGAGTCTCGGCACTGGACGCACTCACTCTGATCAATGAACTGCAGGAAGTTGGCGTTGTCAATTTGGAGGGCTCGCCCAACAGCGCCGATGATCTTTACGACACGAACGATGATGGGCGGCTAACTGCCATCGACATCTTGGTTGTAATCAATGACCTCGACCGCAGTTCCAGGCTCGAAGGTGAATCCATCAGCCAACTGAATTCGGCTCAGCCCCCGATTTCCGATGGATCGCTTGCGAGCGATGAAGTTTTCTCGGCTTGGGAAGGGGAATTCGATGAACTCGGGTCGGCCGATCTCTTCGAAATGCTTGACCTCGATCGCGTGGTGCACCAAACGGACGCTGAACATCAATCTTCCTTGCCCGACCCAACGGCCCTCTGGGACAAGGATGAGTTGTGTGAAACGCTGGAAAGCATGCACAGAGATAAGATGATGGAGGCGTTGGAGGACCATTTCCTCGCATTGAAACTCAGTGAGTAAACGGCACAGTCCACTGACGCAGTAATCAAGAAGACTGACGACAGGCAGGTTTAAGGCTGCTCTTAGAAAAGCGACCACTCGCCTGCTTTACCTTCGTTTTGACGGGCGAATCCGAAATCGTCCGTCATCATCACGACTGCCTAAGGCAGTGGGTTTCACCCCTGGATCCAACCCTTCAGAAACCGCGGACAATCAGCTGCGATCAGAAACTCGACCAAAACTTGGCCGACAGAACGCAAAACGTCAAAGACGATGCAGTGCAAGGATGGCACTGGCACCGGCACCGACTTACGAGGCTGTAGGTGTTTCAGCGCAAAACGTCCCGAACCGGTTTTCAGCTGCAGCGATTGCAAACCGAAGCGACAGGCATCATCCCGATTGACCATGATGATCAATCATTAACCGCAAGCCCGTCACCCTGTTGCTACACAACAAGTATGGCTCGCGGCAAGTAACTCAGCTGATCACGAGCTGAGAGGAGAGTTCGGTAAGAACGGTTTCTGAAGCTGTTCACGCCGTTCTGACATGATCCTGAAGTGGAGATTGCATCCAAGGTGAAAGCGTTGTGCCTAATCCGCTCGCGCTCGCTGTGTTTCACGCAAGAAGTTGAAGCCTCTCTTTTCTTCGATTCGCTTAAGCCAATCGCCCCTTCATTCCGATCAAACGACAGGCGGAATTACAGGATTGGCTGAAAGGTACAGGTGCGGAAAAATGGTCGCCGGTGCGATCAGTGCGGGCGAGTCCCCGATGATCTGCCTTACCTTGTAACGTTTATCGGCCAATCAACAGATCGTTAACGTTAAGCAACCACTTGGGCCACACTGATGCTTGATGGGATCACAAGGAAGCCGCACCAACTCATCATGTTGCTAGCATGTTACTTTGCTTTTCAGGTGGTGCTTCGCGTCGCATTGTCTGATTCACTGGACATTGATGAGAGTGAACAGATCTTTCTGTCACAGTGGTTCCATTTGGGCTACAACGCTCAGCCGCCGTTTTACAACTGGGTCCAAACATTCCTGATCCACTTATTTGGTCCATCAGTTCTTATCCTAGCCGCATTGAAGAACACGTTACTTTTCTTAACGTACCTCTTTTACTTTTTGGCGGCGCGTTTGATCACTCGCGACAACGGACTAGCTGCCGTTGCAACGCTGGGTCTTCTAACCATTCCGCAGATCGCATGGGAAAGCCAACGGGATCTCGCCCATACTGTCGCCGCGACCTTTGCGGCATCAGCGTTCATTTACGGAGTATTTCGGGCATTGCAAACGCAACAGCGACTGGACTATTTCTTCACCGGCGTTGCAATCGGAATTGCAATGACCTCGAAGTACAACACTCTTTTAATAATCGTCTGCACGTTAGTCGCCTTGATTTCGATGCGAGAATATCGCTGGCGGGTGCTTCACCCAAAGATTTTCTATGCGGTGGTCCCCGCTCTGCTGATTGTTACGCCGCATTACCTTTGGGTGCTGAACCATTTGCAACTAGCCTCAGGTACAACAGTCGCCAAAATTTCGGCCAACGCCGGAGAAACATGGTGGCTGAATGTCATGACAGGAACCCAGGCACTCCTGTCTGCGATCTTGAATTTCAACGCTCTGACGATGCTTCTTTTCTTGCTCGTGTTCGGGCGAACATTTCTCAAATCCACCCGGGCAGATTCTCCAGAGATACGCCTTCTAAACCGAATCTTCGGGACGACGGCGATCCTGCTCACTGCCTTGGTGATCACCGGCAATATTACGGATTTCAAAGATCGTTGGTTGCAGCCGGTGCTCTTTCTATTGCCGCTGTACATTGTCTTGAAAATGAACGCAACCGCCGTCGTCGAGCAGCGAGCAAGGGTTCGTTTTGCTGCAGTCGCAGTGACACTGATGCTAGTTGTTTCGATTGGAATTTTCTTCCGCACCGCAGGGGCCTCCATCACGGGCAAGTACTGCCGTCTGAACCTTCCTTACGCAGCCGTAAGCCGTCACATTTCAGATGCAACAGGCGAGGCTCCCAAAGTATTTGTCACCAACGATTACCGGATCGCGGGAAACCTTCGAATGCAGTTCCCATCGAGTTCTGTTGTATCCACGGACATGAGTCATTTGGGATTCGAACTAACAGAAAAAGATGTTCCGATGGTAATCCTGTCTCAGGGAGATGACACGGAAACTCTAAATGAACTACTCCGCTTTGCCGGATCATTGACTGGTACGAAGCCAGAATCCAAACCAGAATGGCAACAGCTAACGAGTCCTTGTCTTTATAGCGCTGGCGCTGAAACCGCATCAATGACATGCACCATTCGTCGCTAAATACCACATGCGGTAAATGAACTTCGACGCGGCACGTCGCGAAATCGCATTGTGGCAAGGGGCATGCGCTTCTTGCCAATCCTTCCTAGCTTGCACTCGCGCAAAAAAACAACTTGAACGCACTCACACTGGTGTCTCATTGGAAATTTGAAACCAGTGTGCCAAAACCGTTTTTAATTGCTTGTGGGTTTTGCCGGTACAGACTGACCGCGTCGCCCACAACGATGCGATGCCGTTATTGACGGATTCCAATCAGTACAGGATCGTGGTCGGAACTGCGGTAGGGACCAGGTGAGTAGAGCGACTTGGGATTGAACTCTTCGTTGTAGTCCATGAATCGTGGTTCGTCAGCATTGATATGCCAGGTCACAATTCCCGTGACGTCATTCGCAAGTGACTCAGTTGCGAAGGCGTGATCAAGGCTTCCGCATTGGCCATAATAAACAAACGAATAGTCCAAGAGGGAAGATCCCGAAGGCCCAGCTGATCGAGCTCGTTCCAACAGATCCACCAAACCATTGGCACGCAACATGTCGATCGGATCTTCCTGTTGGTATGCGTTCAAATCTCCGATAACGAGCACACGTGACCTCCCGTTGTTCGCAGACTGCCGGGAAATGTAATCGCAAATCGCCCGCGATTGCGACCGGCGTGCCGCGTTGTATGCTGCTTGCCCATCACCCTTATTCTTGTTGGCAGGACTCGCACTGCTTCCACCACCTTTCGATTTGAAATGGTTGACGATAACGGTCAACGGGTCGCCACCCTTCACTGACCTGAACGTTTGCACGACCGGAGTTCGGGCAACAAAGAAAGCATTATCGTTAACCAGCAAAACGTCTCCCACGGGAGAGACTCGATCTGCGCGGTAGATAATGCCAACGCGAATCGCATCGCTACCGCCAGGCGAATCGCCAAACCCCTGCGGAATTCCGCAACCTTTGTACACGTTCTTTCCGAGTTTTTTGTTCAGTGCTGCAACAAGGCGATTCTCGGCATCCACATTGTTCTCCATCTCCATCAACCCGATTACATCAGCTTTCAGGCCGGCGAGCGCGGAAACAATTTTCGCCTCTTGTCGCTCCAGCTCGGATTCAGAATCGGCGCCTCGCGCATTGTTCTGCCCATTGTCAATGGTCGTGAAATAGTTCAGCACATTGAAACTGGCAACGACCACGTCGGCATCGCCAATCGCAGGACGCCCCGGACGTGGCGCAGGAGACCAGCGAAGTGGTTGGTTTGACTGCAAGACCAGTTTGTTTCGCTCTTCAATTAGGCGGCCCGAAACGCCTCGAACAACGGAGCCTATGCGAACCGTCGGATAGGCTTTGCCGAGCTCTGGAAACAAGGGTGGTGGAAATACATTTTGAGCTGTGTTGGTATCATCAATGACGATCGTTGCGCCCTCATTTTGTTTCTGCGCCGCTGTTACTTCGGCAACATTGCTACCACCTTCGAAAGAGGTTTCGCGGGGGTCGGCATCATTGGGATCAATTTGGCTGGTGGGAACGTACAGCCGCTCCCGTGCCACCGTGACTTGTCCGCGTCGAGCGAGATCATAGGTGTCTACGATCACCAAGTCTCCATCGATCACAACTTGCTTCCCCAAGTGCGACCGCCAATCGACCGAGTTCAAATCGCCGGCAATCACAACATCTGCTTCGTTACTCGCAGGCTCAAGCAACACTTGGGCGTTGGCTGCATCGTTCGGGATGGAAACTGGAAGCACCGCATCTGGGAACGCCGCGGATCGGGTATTTGGTCCATCAACCGCTGGTGCAGTAGTATCGAGCCCTACAGACTCCTCCGCAGAATCCGAAGATAATGAGTCCGAATCAAAGAACGGAGCGTTGGCGTCTGGTTGATTTCCGGGCGTGGTTTTCGGACCGCAACCCGAAGAGAGCAAAATCGAAATCAAGAGAGTCAGGAGCAGAGAACTCCCGCGGTGGGGGAACGCGTGGGTCATGGGGGCGTTTGGGGAGATGGGCAATAATCGGAGGTTTGAATGGTGAGACTATAGTGCTTCGGCAGCCCGTCGGCGAGTTGCCAACTTTCTGCGCGAGTAAGCAGATTTTTTGCGTCAGCCGGCGACTCGATCACCACGTTCTTTTTCTTCCGGCAGCAGTGATTTGTATTCGCAGATCAGTGAGAGCAAAAGAATAAACAAAGGAACAACAGGCCGGCGGAACGGTCTCTGAAAACGTGACACCCTTGTTTCCACTACCATAGGGGGACCGAATTTGAGCCCAAATGTCCCCCAAAAAGCTGAGCGCCTGGATGACGCGAATTCTTCAATGCCTGTCTGCCATGATCGTGATCTTCAGTCCACTCGAGGCGTCGGCAGAGGATCCATCAAAGTCGAAAACAATCAGCTTGTTCAACGGCAAGGATTTGACGGGCTGGCATTCCGATGTTCCCCATAGGGATAAACACCCCAATGCAAAAGATAGCTTCATCGTCCGAGATGGCATGCTTGTAAGCCTTGGCACCCCGAACGGGCATTTGATCACCGACCAAGTTTATGAGAACTACCGCCTGGAAGTCGAATACCGGTTCGCCGCCAAGCCAGGAAACTGTGGCGTGTTGGTACATTCGTCGACACCACGAGCGCTCTACAAGATGTATCCCAAATCAATCGAAGTGCAAATGAATCACACGCACGCCGGAGACTTCTGGTGTATTGTGCAAGACATTACGGTGCCAAACATGGTCGAGCGTAGAGGGCCGAGAGAAAACTGGGGGATCACCGAGGGCAAGGCTCGAAGGATCCTAAACCTGACGGACGACTCCGAGAATCCGGTTGGCGAGTGGAATTCCATGAACATCGAGTGCCTTGCTGATGCCGTAAAAGTTTGGGTCAACGGCGACTTGGTAAACCATGGAAGCGACTGCACTGCAAGTCAAGGGCAACTTGCACTTCAAGCGGAAGGATCGGAAGTAGAATTTCGCAAGCTCGAACTTAGTCCGATCAAACAATTCACCGAATAAACGAAGTCGGGCGATGTCAATTCGATTATAAAAAGACGATCGTCCGGGGCACGACTAAAACATTCGGCTCAGCAACCGGTGAGGAACCTTGCCACTCAATGAATCGGTAGTGACTTGGCTTTAAAAGCCACAAGCCAAGATCCCAGAAACCTCTTCAGGCTCTCCTTGGTAGCCGACCGAGGCGATGATTGGAATGTCGCAGTAGCGCTCAATTTGGCTTCTGTTGCTCGCTTTCGAAAGCTCGTCTTGATCGCTTACATCGGAGAGGATGATTCCTTCGATTCGAACTCCGCGGTTTGCTGCGGCCGTCACGCAAGCAAGGGTTTCATGGATGACACCCAAGCGATTGGCAGCCACCAGCACGATGGGAGCGTCCATGCTAATTGCTAAATCCAGATTCAAGACGCCTTCGGCGAGCGGACTGAACAAGCCTCCGGCACCCTCCACCAGCACGATGTCGCAATCGCCACACCAGCAATCGACGCCGGCCAATAGTTTCGCCGGGTCGACCGTGTTGCCTTCGCAAGACGCCGCCTCAGGCGGAGCGAGTGGAGCCAAGAATCTTTGCGGGCAGACATCCTCAAGTGTCCGCGGCTGACCTGCCGCGCGCCAAAGCTGAACCGCATCCTCCGAGATTCTCCCATTCTCCACCCCCAACCAAGAATCAGAGGCCGATTCCCCCGGTTCGTCCCAACAACCGCTCGCCACAGGCTTGTAGACGCCCACCCGTCTTCCTCGATCAACCAGATAGCGAGCAACCAAAGCGGCAACGTAAGTCTTGCCAACTTCGGTACCGGTCCCTGCAAAAAATACTTTCGTGGGCGTACGATGAGGCACGTGCATTCAATTCCGTAGCGTAGAAAAAAGGATGACCTGTGATTGGCAATGTTCGTCTATCCATTGTGCAAATGCGAGATGCCGGGTCTAGCCATGCCTGTCTCGAATCAGCCATCCGCTTGATCAAGGAGGCAGCTGCTCAGGGAGCACAGATTGTTTGTCTGCAGGAGCTCTTCCATGGCCCCTACCCCTGCCAATCCGAAGATCATCGGATGTTTGATCTGGCCGAGTCCATTCCTGGACCAATCACTGAACGCCTCGGAACAATCGCCAGAAAACACGAGATTGTGGTTGTGGCACCCATTTTCGAGCAACGTGCCGCCGGCCTGTATCACAATTCAGCAGCCGT
The DNA here is from genome assembly GCA_036339635.1 of Planctomycetota bacterium. Lineage (GTDB taxonomy): Bacteria > Planctomycetota > Planctomycetia > Pirellulales > Pirellulaceae > Rubripirellula. The sequence continues at coordinate 7,461 of JAYZAR010000310.1, forward strand.
CATTGACGCGGACGGCTCACTCGCCGGTGTTTACCGAAAAATGCACATCCCCGACGATCCACTTTTTTACGAAAAGTTTTACTTTGCCCCCGGCGACCTCGGCTTCACTCCGATTTCGACTCGTTACGCCAAGCTTGGGATTGGAATCTGCTGGGACCAGTGGTTCCCCGAATCAGCTCGGTTGCTCGCGCTGGCCGGTGCGGAGATTTTGCTCTACCCAACCGCCATCGGATGGATCGATGAAGAAAAACAGGAATTTGGATCTGGGCAATTAGATGCCTGGATCACCACGCTACGCTCCCATGCCATCGCCAACGGGATTTGGCTGGCTGCTCCCAACCGAATTGGCATCGAAGGCCGATTGGAATTTTGGGGATCATCTTTAATCGTTTCACCAAGAGGTGAAATTGTCGCGCAAGGCGACAACAACACGGAAACCCTTTTAACAGCCGAATGCGCGATCGGTGAAACCGACCTCGTCCGCACCCACTGGCCGTTCATTCGAGATCGACGCATCGACGCCTACGAGGGACTGCTAAAGCGTTGGATCGATTGACCCGAAAACCAAACGAGGTGCTGAACTTTCCAACCAGTTTCAAGCTGAACTCCCAATAATCGTATCGAGCTACCCCGATAACAGTGGCGGAACGGCCCCGTTCGATTCAAGTAAGTCCGGCCGATTTCCAATCGGGAAGAATCAGGCAGCACCTGCACCCAGCGACCGATCCCTTCTGACTTAGCGAACTCAACTTCAAAAACCGACGTTGATGCCGTCTGCGCTGACAATTAAGACTTGCACCTGCACAAACCACTCGCTGCTATGATGCTTGATTTTGACCGATACTTCATAAGGGGTTTCTGGTGCGAGGTCCGAGACAAGATCCACTTGATCGTCTTGAATCACTTCACGGACTAACCTCAAAACCGTCGCATCGATCTGTTCATACCAAGGCTTGGTTTGATGGGCTGCCAACACCACCTCTACGGCTTGAACGACCTCCACATCAGTCCAATCGGCGGGCGGCTTGATTTGCAGTTGCGAGTTGTTTTTCAAGAGATTGCCGAGCAACCAATTCGCCGTAAATGATTTGTTCTCCGCATCTCCTTTGACAGGTAGCTCGTGTTCAACTTGGAACGACGTCCCCTTGCTGGCGCGAAGCGAGGATTGCAGTTGGGAGGCGGTGGAGGTGTTGATCGGACCTCGCACAACAGGCGGTCCAGGCTCAGGCAAACATCCTACGATCATTAGAACCAAGATCATCAGAGCGGCGATCAATCCGATTGGATTGAGAATCCGCATAGCTGGTTCCGAGACAAGAAAACGAACGACCAACAAACGATAGCAGATGGCGGCTGTGATGATGAAACGTCGCGATCACGAAGCGTAAAAAAGAATACGCGATCAAGCTAACTGGACCAACTGCTTGGGATCGCGACCTTGATTCGCGGCGATCGCTTTCTGCTCCAACTCGGACGAAACCAGGTTGTAAAAGACATCGCGTTGTCGCGGCTCGTAGCCTAACTCTTCGATCGCCTCGCGAATCTGCCCCAGCGACAAATAGTGCACTGTCCCCGCCTCGGCGACGACATTTTCTTCGATCATTAAACTGCCCATATCATTCGCACCAAAGAGCATCGCCAGCTGACCAATCTTCAAGCCTTGCGTCACCCAACTGCTTTGAATATTCGGGACATTGTCGAGGTACAGTCGCGAAACAGCTTGCGTCTTGAGGTATTCGAATGAACCGGAAGGTGGAATGTCCGCCATGTCAGTGTTATCCGGCTGGAAGGTCCAGCAAATGAAGGCGGTGAATCCGCTCGTCTCATCTTGTAACTGCCGCACCCGCTCGAGGTGCTCGATCCGCTCGGCCAAGGTCTCGACATGTCCAAACATCATCGTCGCAGTACTGATGCCGCCGAGCCGATGCCATTCACGCATAACGTTTAACCAATCGTCCGTCATTACCTTTCCGCGGGTGAGCACGTCGCGCACGCGGTCGACCAAAATCTCCGCACCGCCACCGGGAATACTCCCCAAACCAGCCTCCCGTAGACGAATCAACACTTCACGAATCGGGAGGTGATTGACCTTGGTGAAATGGTGTAATTCGGGAGGACTAAAACCATGAATATTGACGTCGGGATACGCCGTTTTGATGTCGCGAAGCAGCTCCTCGTACCAGTCAAGCTTGAACTTGGGGTGAAGCCCACCCTGCATCAAGATTTGGTTACCGCCCAGCTCAACCGTTTCGCCAACTTTGGCGAGCAATTCGTCCCGTGGCACAACGTAACCTTCCGCGCTCTTTGGTCCTCGGTAGAACGCGCAAAAGTTACAAACGGCTGTGCAGATGTTTGTGTAATTGATATTGCGATCGACGTTGTATGTCCGAAACGGCTCTGGGTGCATTCGCCTCGCGACTTGATCCGCAGCGGATCCAATCGCTGTCAAATCATGACTTTCCAGCAACTGGATGCCCTCTGCTGGCGTCAAACGCTCTCCCGCAATCGCTTTATCCAAAATGCCCCGAATTGAATGTTCGCTTGTTGCGATCATCACGTCTCTATTCTTGATACTTGGAAATTTTTAGGGTTTAAACAACGGTCTTCAAATCTTCGGGGATGAATCCCCTATCCGCGGCCTTCTGCTGAAAAGCATCCAAGCCTAAACGTTCACCGGGTCCGAGCCGGAAGTGCAAGTTTTCGGCGAAGTATCGATGTAAATCTTCTTTCGTTAAACCATGTTGAGCGGCATGACTACTCGCTATTTCTTCAAGCGACCGTAGGCCGGCATCCCGCGATGCCTCCAGCATGCTCGTCAAATTGGGGAGATCAAAATTGCCACTCCACTCGATTCCCGGGCGTGCAACCCACATCGCAAAAACAAAAGGCAACTCCGTCCAACGGCACCAACGATCGCCGAGGTCCCAAATCTCGCGGTAGACGCCGCGGGCTGGGTGCATCGCGCGATCACCGATCATCAGAATTGCATCGGCGTCAACTTCTTCGGGCGACTGGTCAATTTCCAGCTGAGTCGTTTCCGGCTGCAGATGGTACATTTCCCACAAGAGTAGACGCAACATCGCGGCACTCGTCCGACTGCCCTCATCCAACGCCAGGCGGCGAATCTCCGGAACCGGTACACGACTGAGCAGGCGAACGCTCCAAACAGGACCTCGGCAGGCAATCGCCGCATTCGAAACGATCTGGTAATCGGTGCCCCGGAAGAATTCTACCGAGGGGATTAACGCCACATCCAATCGCTCTGCCGCCAAATCAGCCGCCAGACGGCTGGGCAGATCGAGAGATAACGTGCCTCGACCATCCAATTGCTCACGCAACGTATGAATCAGCGGTTTCGTATTCAGATAAGAAACGGCGCCAATTCGTATCACGATAATCTCTCCTACGGGGTACCTTAGAAACCGTAAATTGGACCGCCCGACAACCGCCGCAGCCTTTAACTTGTACCGGTTACTCTAGCGTCCTGAGGTCGGTGTGTCGCGAGGTCCGGTCGGACTCGCCCCTCACTTTCTCGTTGATCTCGCCGAAATCGAGAAGGCAGACTCACCACCGAGCTCCAGCTGCCTGTCTAAGTTACGTTTCGCAGCCGGCACCCTCAGAATCACCCGCAGGGTTGAACTGCTGGCAAGTCGGGCTCTCGCGACACCATGTCGCAGCTGGATTGACCGCTTCGGCGGCCACCGCAGTCCAATGAGCTCCAACTCGGATGTCTACTGCCTTACAATTCGAGCATGCATACCACCGAAACTGAACCGCCACGCCATAGATCGACGCGAATCAGCCTGCGGGAATATCTCGGGTTGGTGACGATTGTGATGCTGGCGGTAGGCTTGGCGGTGAATTCCTACCGCCTACGAAATCTCCGTCAGGAAATCGACGCACTGAGGATCGAAACGGGGTATTTGGCGAAAACCGGCCCCGATCAGATTGCTGCCGCTCGGGCTCCGAGCGATCAACCTTTGACGTATCGCGTTCGTGTTCGCGTTCCCGGTGGAGATACACGATTTCGCGTTGCCTACAGCTCGATTTGGCCGAAAGACTCTGCTCAGCCGCAATGGTACGGAGCCGTACCGGTTCCATCGGGCGAGTCGGTTGTGACGGTTCGAATCCAAGAAGACCCGCGCGACGGCAAGTGGAAGATTGCAACGCTGGTCGGTTCAAAGGAAGGAAATCGCCGCATGGCGACCACGCTGCCTCCCGAGCAAATTCAAGTTTTCCGGGGCTCCCACGACGCATTGAGCACTGGAGTGGGGCGTGAAACGCTGGCGGTCAACGCATCTCGATCGATTCGTGTTCTCGACGAAAGATGGCTGGTCGGCGAGGGTAGCCTTCTACTGTACGGTAGTAGATCTCCGGACCGCGATCAAATTGGCGTGTATGCCGAGTTGCAACCCGACGACGGTCCGCTCTAATTATTCGCCCAACAGCTTGCCCTAAATTCAAACGTTCCAAACCGGGGTCTGACCGTTTGGACAAAAATTGTTCATCCTACATTTCCGCCTGCCCCAGGAGGTCCAGACACCCTCTTGGAACAAGTTGATAAGACACCAACGCCATGCCTCGCGATTTTCTCAAAGGTGCCAAGGACGAGTACGACGTTGTCGTCATCGGCAGCGGACTTGCCGGAATGACTTCGGCGAATATCCTCGGCCGCGCCGGCCACCGAGTGCTGTTGCTGGAACAACATTACAAGCTGGGCGGCCTTGCAACCTGGTTCCTGCGGCCCGGGGGACACACCTTCGACATTTCTCTGCACGGCTTTCCTCACGGCATGATCAAATCGTGCCGGCGATATTGGAACCGCGATATCGCCGATCGAATCGTTCAGCTCAAAAACATCCGATTCGACAATCCGCAATTTTCACTAACCACCACGTTCAATCGTGAAGATTTCACGCGGTTGCTGACCACGGACTTTGACTTGGCCCCACAAACGGTCAGTGATTTTTTCGACACTGCGCGAGGGATGAATTTTTACGACGACCAAACCACAACCACTCGCCAGCTATTTGATCGTTTTTTTCCTGGCCGAGAGGACGTCGTGCGATTGCTCATGGAACCGATCACTTACGCGAACGGTTCGACCTTGGAAGATCCTGCGATCACCTATGGAATCGTGTTTAGTAACTTCATGAGCAAGGGCGTGTTCATTTATGAGGGTGGCACCGACGACTTAATTGCCCGGATGAAGAAAGAACTAGAAGCCAATGGCGTCGATATTCGAATCAACTGCGGCGTCGACAAAATCGATGTTGAAAATGGTCGAGTTGCCGCCGTTCACACCCGAGGACGACGAATCGGTTGTCGCGCCGTGGTCAGTAATGCGAATCTGCGAACCACAATCCTCAAGATGCTTGGCACGGAAAAACTGGATCGATCCTTCGTCGAAGAAACCGAAGCTGTTCGGCTCAATAACAGCAGCACCCAGGTCTACATGGCCCTGAAAGAAGGCGAAGAAATTGACGAATCATCAGGGGACCTGTTCTTCACGAGTACGTCGAAAGAGTTCCGAACTGATCGACTTCTCAGCCGCGACATCACCAGTCGCACCTTTAGCTTTTATTACCCGAGAGCCCGCCCCAACAAAAAGAAAGAACGCTATGCAATCGTCAGCAGCACGAATGCGAACTGGTCGGACTGGGCTGATCTGAGTGAGGAAGAGTACAAAGCGAGTAAAGCAGATCTGGTTGAAACCACAATCGATGCGCTAGACAACTATCTCCCCGGCGTTCGAGACAAAATCGATCTCGCAGAAGCAGCCACCCCAATGACATTCAATCACTACACCCAGCACGAAATGGGAGCCAGCTTTGGCACCAAGTTCGAGGGCCTTGCCGTCAGTCGAGCTCTGCCCCAACAAATCGGCGGCATGTACCACGCTGGCAGCGTCGGGATCATCATGAGCGGTTGGCTAGGCGCGATCAACTATGGCGTCATTGTGAGCAACGAGGTCGATGGCCAACTCACCAGCGAAAGCTCTCACGTTGGCTGACTGCGGCGGCGATCGAATCATCGCAAAGGCAGCCATCAAATAACTGAGCGTAGACGCGTTAAGCTTAGAAGACACCACTGCGATGCCCACCCAAGTTCCGCAATCCGTACGCTAAAAGCTTTTTCCGCTCAATCCGGTCTCTGCCCACCATCCAGACGAAAGATTAGGCTAAAACAGGGGATGGTCACACTGATAATCGGTTGGCCCAGTCGACTCCGGTCTGCTTGAGAGGACAAAACGATGTACCGCAAAATCATATTCACGATCATTCCATTGCTGGTATTCGCCATGCTGACGGTGGGCAATTCATCGCGGGCCGAAGCCCAAGCGGGTGGTACCTACCGAACGCCCAGCTATAGCTACCGAACCCCGACCTACAGTTACCGGACACCCACTTACAGCTACCGGACACCCACTTACAGCTACCGCACGCCGAACTATCGCTACCGGACGCCGAACTACGGATATCGAACGCCCGCTTACGGATACCCCACAACAATAACACCTTCATTCGGTGGACCCTTCCGCTATCCGATCACGCCGTCTTATCCGTTTTACGCACCACAGGTCACCCCCTTCGGCAACTAAGTTTTTCACATCCTCAAACCAATCAATGCGTCAGCGGAAAACCTGAAACGGACGCCATCTCAGGCATTTAAATCGCCATTTTGGTGTTAAGGGTTCGTTGTTAGGAACGACAAGTTGAGCAAACTTTTTAAGGCTTCGACACCCGCGGTTTTGCCACGTTCACTTGCGGAGATCGATGGTTCTTGGCATCCACTTTACGCCGACTCTAAACTGGAGGGATGCAACGTATAGATCTCCTTATCGCGAGCTTTTTGCTCACCCTCGCCTCTGCAGTGGGGTCGGAGCCCATCGATCAGGCCCTTTTCGACGCAGGCGGTACGATTTTCCGCGAGCAATGTGCTAGTTGCCACGGGCCGGATGGACAGGGGACTGAAGCGGAATACAACCAACCACTACTGGGCAACGGCAAAATCCCAGAATTGGCACGCGTGATTGAATCGACAATGCCTGAGGACGATCCTTCCCAATGCGTTGGCAGCCATGCCAAGCAGGTCGCATATTATCTCTATCACGAGTTCTATTCATTGGCCGCTCGGCGACGCAAAGGGCTCGCTCCGATACCGCGAATTGAACTAACGCGATTAACCGTGAATCAACATCGCAATCTGGTCGCTGATCTGATCGCCGCCTTCACCCCATTACCACGCTACGAATCTCAACCGCCTGCCGGATATCGCGAATCAACCGTTTCGCCAAGACACTCCCCCGCGTCCATGCCCTCTGAACCAGGATTGCGTGGGGCCTACTTTCAATCGCGTGGGATGAGCAAGGCAGATCGGTTGACGCTTGAACGAATCGACCGGCGCATCGATTTTGATTTTGGACCGGACAGCCCGATCTCGGAGATCAGCGCTGATCAATTTGCGATCATCTGGGAAGGATCGGTTGCTGTTCAAGACAGTGGTTATCACGAATTCCGAATCCGCACCGAAAATGGTGCGAGGTTATATGTGAACCACGGTGCGGTGCAAATCCGCCGCCGTCTGCGTGACGACAGTTCGGTGGCGGGAAATACTGCGCTAATTGATGCCTGGGTCGGCAGTGGAAAGATGCGAACAGAAACGGCTCGCCTCTTTCTCATTGGTGGTCGTCGCTACCCACTGCGGCTCGAATTCTTCAAGTACCAAGACGATTCGGCATCCATTCGTCTCGAATCGAAACCGCCGGGAGGGATTTGGCGAGTACTGAATCAGGATGATCTGTCGACAGCCCCGGCCAAGCGGATATTCGTCGCCGACACTCCTTTCCCACCCGATGACCGAAGCCTGGGGTACGAACGAGGCAGCTCCGTTTCGAATCAATGGCACGTCGCAACCAGTGATTATGCGGTAGCCGCGGCTGGAGAAGTGATCGATCGCCTGCCAAGCTTGGTCAAAATAGAAAGCGACACGCCCGAGCGGCAACATCACGTGGAGCAGTTTGCCAAGCAATTCGCGGCTCGCGCTTTTAGGCGACCGGTGACGAATAATGAATCGGAACGTATTTCAGAAATGCTTGCTGACCCGGCCGATCATCTCGACCGTCGCCTGCTTCGTGTGCTCTTGATGATTCTTAAGTCACCGAACTTTCTATACACCCATCTCCCTATGGACCCGTCGCATCACGCTTACGCAAGATCAGCACTTCTCGCGCTGATCATGTGGGATTCGATTCCCGATGATGACCTCACCGCGGCAGCCGAGAGCAATTCGCTGAACTCACGAGATGACATCCGACGACAGGCCAAGCGAATGCTTGATGATTCACGCGCACGAGCGAAACTCGCTGGCTTCTTTGGTCACTGGTTGGAAATCGCAGACCGTGATCTCAGTAAAGATCGCGATTTATTTCCGGAGTTTGATGCTGCAGTCATCGCAGACCTGCGGACCTCGCTGCTGCGTTTTATCGATCAAGTCGTTTGGAGTGAGAAATCTGATTACCGAGATTTGCTGCGAGCTGATTACTTACTGTTAAACGATCGCTTACTGGCCGTTTACGTCCCACGTGATCAAACTTCCCAATCCCAAACTTCCCAATCCCAGTTCGGCGATGAATATCGTCAATTCAGTCTAAGCGATCAGAATCGCTCCGGCGTATTGACCCACCCTTATTTACTTAGTGCGTTTTCATACCACAACAACACGTCGCCAGTGCATCGCGGTGTCTTTTTGACCCGAAATATTATCGGCCGTGGTTTAAAACCACCCCCAGAAGCAGTCACCTTTAACGACGATGAATTCCCCGAGAATTTGACAATGCGTGAGAAAGTTACCGCGTTAACCCAGGCGAGCAGCTGCATGTCGTGCCACTCGATCATCAACCCTCTGGGATTTACGCTCGAAAGCTACGACCCCGTCGGACGATTCCGAACTTCCGACGGAGCAAAACAAATCAATACGAGGGCACAATACGTGACCGCGAGCGGCGAGCCGATTGAGTTCAAAAACGCAGTCGATCTTGCGAAATTCGCGATTTCCAGCGAAGATGCGCAACGAGTATTTGTGAAGCAAATGTTCCATCACCTCGTCAAACAAGACCCTGATGCTTACGGCGAGGAAACGCTCAATCGACTCGTCGAATCGTTCGCCAACGACCAATTTAACATCCAAAACCTGATGGTTGAAATCGCCGTGGTAGCGGCGTTCAACAGCGAGAGCGAAGATTGACAAGCGGGCAAAGTAGTGAGGATGCTGATGAACATCGCCCCATCGATCGTTCGTGCTGGAGCTCCTCATTGTGTCGTTCGCCGGCCACCTACCCCCACCAATCCCAAACATGCCTGAATCCAAACGCTTCCGCACAACGCATCGCCGGCAGTTCTTGCAAAATCTGGGAATCGGATCGGTCGCGACTCTGCCATTTGTCAGTGGCTTGAGGAGTCTGACAGCTCAAGCACCCCAGTCGTCTGCTCCGAAACGGCTGGTGATCATGTTCTCGCCGAACGGAACCTTACCCGATCATTTTTGGCCCGATCAGTTTGAGTACGAAAGTAAGTTTCCGAACGAGGATCAACTCGGACAGCAGCATGAGCTACAGCTCAAATCGATGCTCGCCGCATTGGAACCCTATCGCGACCAGGTTTTGATGCTGAAAGGGGTCGATAACAAAGTTCGAGGAGACGGCGATGGCCACATGCGTGGCATGTCATGTTTGCTAACGGGTCGAAAACTGAACCCCGGAAACATCCAAGGTGGTTCAGACAATCCGGCGGGCTGGGCCAGCGGAATCTCAATCGACCAGGAGATGCGTAATTTTTTCCAAAGCCAAGCGGCATCGCGGACGCGGTTCGGCTCCTTGGAGTTTGGGGTCGCTGTCCCCAATCGCGCAGATCCGTGGACTCGCATGTGTTACGCCGGCGACGACAAGCCCCTGGCTCCGATCGACGACCCAGCGCAGATGTTT
>JAYZAR010000311.1:0-16621 GCA_036339635.1 Planctomycetota bacterium
AGCCCGAACTGGATCCTCTCACTCACAATGGTGCAATTCTATGGGGGGAGGTCAAAACGACTGGTGGCAATAAGAAGAAGTTGATTATTATGAAGTAGAAAAGCCATACGGCAAAATTGGTTTGCAAGATGTGCTGGCATCTCTATGACAATCACAAACAAGAAGCTGTTAGTAGTTGTTCACATACTGACGAGGGAAGTTCTATTAACTCTCTGACAAGCATAGACTTGCCACCGGATTTTGAATCCGTTGCGTCTGCCAATTCCGCCACTTCGGCGGCAAAAGTACCTAAATCGAGTCTTTGATTTGCAAGCGGGGGACCCGACAAATGTCGCCAGAACGCGTCAAATCTCTACTAAAAAACCGGCTCCCGACAAATTCGACTCCCAAATCGTTCAACTTCCTAATAAATCGGGTGCCGACTCGTTGATCTTGTGGAAGCTTTGGTCCGTAACAGCTTTCTTGCTTGTTTGACACGCGTTGCTTGGCTTGCAGCTTGCCGTACCCAAGGTGCCCAAAATGGGACCCGCCAGAATGAGACTGGCTTGAATTGGGGGTGGCCGAGATGGCCAGTTCGATCTGCCTAGGCCGAGTTCAACTAAGCCGCCACGTGTGTGACAATGTTTATCGATCCCTACTTGTCTGACTTTTTCAAGGATTGTCATCGTGTCTCGACGCATCATTTTGACGCTCGCCGTTTGCTTCGTACTAGGAATCTCCTTGGCCGTTGTTGCTCAGCAACAAAAGGAAGGAAGCTGGAAAGCCGTGAACGATGCTATCAACAAGGGCCTTCCCAAGACGGCCATCGCCAGCTTGGAGAAGATAGAGGAGCAAGCTTTGACTGAAAAAAAATATGCGGAGGCAGTCAAAGCGATTGGGATGCGGGTCGCGATGGAAGGCGTTATCCAAGGAAACAAACCGGCGGAGAAAATCACCCGGATGCGCGCAGAGATTGAAACGGCGCCCGAGGAGATGCGACCGATGTTGGAGGCGATCGTCGCCAATTGGTTCTGGAATTATCTGCAACAGAACCGCTGGCGATTTATGCAACGCACACAGATTGCCGAGGCGCCGGGTGACGATTTCACCACTTGGGATCTACCCAGAATCTTGGCCGAGATCGATCGCGAATTCAAAACTGTGTTGGAAAGCAGTGTTCAGCTCAAGCAGATACCAGTCAGCCAGTACGACATTCTGCTCGAAAAAGGAAATGTGCCGGACGCGTATCGGCCAACACTCTACGATTTTGTCGCGAACAACGCACTGGAATTTTACACATCCGGAGAGCAAGTCGCCTCTCGCGCGCAGGATGCTTTTGATCTGTCTGCAGAGAGCCCCATTTTTAGCAAGGCAGAAGATTTCATTGCCTGGCAACCAGATTCGCGTGATGAAGAATCGCTGACACTCCGCGCGATCCTGTTGTATCAGGAGTTGCTCCGTTTTCATCAAGATGACGAGGATCCAACCGCATTTTTGGATGTTGATCTTGCTCGTCTGGCGTTTGGATATAACACCGCATTCGGTGAGGAAAAGGCAGCTCGCTATCAAGCGGCACTACGACGTTTTATCAATGAGCATCGATCCAGCCCCACTGCCGCAATCGCTAGTCATGCCCTCGCACAGATCGTGTATGCGGAAGATGATTTCGTTGGAGCCCGCCGAATTGCGCAGGAAGGGTTGACGCGACATCCTGATTCGGTCGGCGGACGGCGTTGTTACAACTTGATCCAACAGATTGAAGCGAAGTCATCTCGGGTGGTGATCGAACGTGTATGGAATGAGCCTGGTTCACCGATCGAGGTGCATTATCGCAATGTGACAAAAATTTATTTCCGCTTGGTCAAGTTTGATTTCCAAGAGTTCGTTGACTCGGGTCGATGGCAAGTAGAAGCGCTGAACGACCAGCAGCGTCGGCAACTACTGAGTCAACGCCCTCTGCGGGAGTGGAGTGCTGACTTGCCTGCGACAGAGGATTTTCGGGAACGTGTTGAAACGTTACCTGCTGTCGACGACTTAGCTAGTGGTTCGTATTTTTTAGTTGCCAGCCATGATCCGGCGTTCATCGAGAAAGACAATCAGGTCTCTTTCTCAGAGGTTTGGCAGAGTAATCTCGCGGTTGTGGTGCGAAAACATCAGGGACGGGGCTTTGTCGATGGCTTCGTCTTAGAGGCTGACAGCGGCGAGCCGATTGCCGATGCAAAGATCGAGTCTTGGCAGCGTGACAATCGCAACCGTTTGGTTCCGCGAAAGTCGATCACGACTGACAAGAATGGTCTGTTCCGGATTTCCGGTGACGTGCGACGCCCAATTCTTTTGTTGGCATCGAAAGATGGGGAGTCGTTGTCATCATCAAACCAGATTCAGACCTATCAGAGTCGAGCTGACAAACCGTATCAACAAACCAGATTCTTCACTGATCGCTCAATTTATCGGCCCGGCCAGATGATCCGGTACAAGGGCATTTGCATTGCGGTCGATCAGAAGAAGGATGACTACGAAACGATTCCACGGCGTCGTCTGACTGTGGTATTTCGCGATGTCAACGGCGAAGAGATCGAACGTATTTCCCATGAGACGAACGCGTACGGGAGTTTTAGCGGAAGTGTTACGGCGCCCCGGGATCGCTTGATGGGACGGATGTCGCTACAAATCGCGGGTGGGCCGTCTGGGGCTACGCAGGTGACCGTCGAGGAATACAAGCGACCCAAATTCAAAGTCGATCTTGAATCACCAGTCGACGCACCCAAGTTAATGGAAACTGTGTTGGTGCCGGGTCAAGCCAGTGCCTACACCGGCGCCTCGATCGATGGTGCCAAAGTTCGCTGGCGAGTTGTTCGTGAAGTTCGGTATCCGGCATGGTGGTATTGGCGTTGTTGGTGGATGCCGCCCCAGACGGAAAGTCAGGAGATCGCTCATGGATCAACCATGACCGACGCGCTCGGAAACTTCCAGGTTGAATTTGAGGCACGCCCCGATTTCTCGGTAAGCGAGGAAGCAGAGCCCAAGTTTCAGTTCACCGTTTATGCCGATGTCACGGACGGTTCGGGTGAGACGCGTTCAGATCAGCGATCGATTAGCGTGGGTTACACCGCGCTGGCGGCAACCATGACTGCAGCGGATTGGTTGACGGAGGGTCAGCCAGTGAAGGTTCAGGTTCGGACAACGACCTTGGATGGAGTGGGGCAATCAGCCAGTGGTCGGGTGCGTTTGTATGAAGTCGAGCAACCGGAAAGCGTTACCCGTCCGGCTTTATCTGGACCACAGCCTTACTATCGAAATACGGAGCCGCCGAAGCCTGATTCTAGTAATCCAAATTCATGGCCGCTGGGTGGTTTGGTTCAGGAGTTGCCATTTGAAACCAATGATTCCGGGGCTTTGGAACTGAGCGTTGAATTAAAAGCCGGTATGTATCGTGCCAAGCTTGAAACGGTTGACCGGTTTGGCAAACAGGTTACAGCAGAATTACCGATCCAGGTACTCGACCTGGAGGCTAATCAGCTCAATCTCAAAGTGCCAAATCTATTTGCTTCCCCAACAGTGACGATTGAACCCGGTGAAGAATATCTCGCGGTTTGGGGGAGTGGATACGATACAGCACGAGCGTATATCGAGGTGGAGCATCGCGGAAAACTGTTGCAAAGCTTCTGGACCAAACCCGGTCGTACGCAGCAATCGATTCAGCAGTTAGTGAGTGGAGCGATGCGTGGTGGTTTTTACGTAAGAACTACGATGGTGCGGGAAAATCGTGCTTACATGGAATCTCGTTACATCAGTGTTCCCTGGACCAATAAAAAGCTGGCCCTGCGTTGGGAGCACATCGTCTCGAAACTGGAGCCCGGCGAAAAGGAAACCTGGACAGCGATCGTATCAGGCGCGGATGCAGAGGCTCGGATCGCCGAAATGGTGGCGACTATGTATGACGCGTCATTGGACACCTTCTTGAACCACAGTTGGAGCAATGGATTTGGTGTTTTTCGACGCGACAATTCGTACGTTCAGTCGGTGTTCGAAAACCGTTCAAAAACGTTGCGGCAGATTTTCTACGGTTGGAACGTTTCGCAGCGTGATGGTAGCCTCGTCTATCGGCAGTTGCCGGTAACACTCGTTCAAGGTTCAAATCGCTTTGGATTTGCACGCAGGCGGGGGCGCGGTATGGAAATGGAGATGGAAATGTTCGATGCGATGGACGCGGCACCAGCTGGTCTTCTTGGTGGCATGGGTGGCATGGCTCCCGCCGCTAAATCGATGAATGCAACGCTTGGATTCGCCGAATCAGATAGAGCTTCAGCTGCGGCAGATGACGGTGGACAAAGTTCCGGCGCGGAAAAAGCAGCCAAATTGGAGAATATTTCAGCCAGGAAGAATCTTAATGAAACTGCGTTTTTCTTTCCTGATTTAGTGTCGTCGAAGGACGGCACCGTTCGGATGACTTTCACGATGCCAGAAGCATTGACAGAGTGGAAGTTTCTTGGCTTTGCGCATGACAATCAGTTGCGAAGCGGTTTATTGACGGGGACAACCGTTACCGCCAAAGATCTGATGGTCCAACCGAACCCACCTCGTTTTCTTCGTGAAGGTGATGTGATTGAGTTTACAGTCAAAGTGAGCAATCAATCGCCGACTCGGCAGACCGGAACCGTTCGCTTGAGTTTCAATGATGCTCGCACGGGCGATGCAGTGGATGAAGCACTGGGGAACGTCGACCGTGATCGCGGCTTTGAAATTCCAGCGGGTGAGTCGCGCTCGTTCGCATGGCGATTGCATGTACCTGATGGGATGGGTTACTTGACCTACAAAGCGGTTGGGACGAGCGGGCGCCTGTCGGATGGCGAGGAAGGTTTTCTGCCGGTCTTGTCACGTAGGATTTTAGTGACCGAATCGATTCAGCTTCCTATTCGGGGCGTGCAGAGTAAAGACTTTGATTTTGAAAAACTCCTTAAATCTGCCGGTTCCGAGACACTGCAGCATCAGTCGTTGACGGTTCAAATGACATCCAACCCATCCTGGTACGCCGTGATGGCTTTACCCTACCTGATGGAGTATCCACACGAATGCTCCGAGCAGACGTTCAATCGACTGTATGCGAATTCACTGGCTCGCCACATCGCTGCGAGCGATCCGAAGATCGAACGAGTATTTGCGCAGTGGCGTGGTACACCAGCCTTGGAAAGTTCACTTGAGAAAAACCAGGATCTCAAAACGGTGATGCTAGAAGAGACACCGTGGGTGCGAGAGGCTAAAAATGAGAGTCAGGCTCGACGGAATGTCGGAATCTTGTTCGATCAAAATCGGCTCGATTCAGAAACGGTCAGCGTTCTGCGTAAGTTGACGCAAATGCAGTTGCCTGATGGGGCTTGGCCATGGTTCCCTGGTGGCCGGGCAAATGACTACATCACGCTTTATATTACAACTGGATTTGGCCGGCTCCGGCATTTGGGCGTGGATATCGAAGTAAGCAGCGCCTTGAAATCGCTCTCGCGGTTAGATGGCTGGATGACCGAAAATTATCTGCGGATTGATACAGCAGATCGCGAGAAGAATCATCTCTCTAGCACGATTGCTTTGTACTTGTATGGGCGAAGTTTCTTTCTGGAAGATCAACCGGTTGCTGATGAATATCGCGAAGCGGTCAACTTTTGGCTCGCACAAGCGAAAACATATTGGCTTGACCTGGGTATTCGACAATCGCAAGCCCACCTTGCAATCGCTCTGAAGCGTTTTGGTGATGTCAAAGCGGCTCGTGGGATCATGCGGTCCATCAAGGAACGCAGCGTCAGCGACGAAGAGATGGGAATGTATTGGCGCGATACCGAGTTATCGTGGTGGTGGTATCGAGCACCGATCGAAA
Source organism: Planctomycetota bacterium (assembly GCA_036339635.1). Taxonomy (GTDB): domain Bacteria; phylum Planctomycetota; class Planctomycetia; order Pirellulales; family Pirellulaceae; genus Rubripirellula. The sequence continues at coordinate 5,849 of JAYZAR010000311.1, forward strand.
CTCAAGCAATGATGATCGAGGCCTTTGATGAGGTCATGGATGATCAGCAGTCGGTTGAGGAGTGTAAGGTGTGGTTGCTGAAGCAAAAGCAGACTCGTGATTGGAAAACCACCAAAGCGACGGCTGATGCTGTCTATTCGCTACTGCTACGCGGTTCCAATTTGCTCGCGTCTAACGAGCTGCTTCAAGTTGAGTTGGCGGGCAAACAGGTGAAGGCTGACCGCGTAGAAGCAGGGACTGGATTCTACGAACAAATTTACACCGGCGATCAAGTTGAACCAGAGTTCGGGAAGATCCGCGTCACCAAAGTTGATCAAGGTGTGGCGTGGGGCGGTGTGCATTGGCAGTACTTCGAGGACATCAGCAAGATCACGCCTCACAAGGGCACACCCTTGGAGTTAACCAAGCAGTTGTATGTGCGCAAGATTACCGATCGCGGGCCAGTCTTGGAACGCGTTGATGGACCTCTCGCGGTCGGCGACGAATTGGTTGTGAGGATCGTGTTGCGAAGCGACCGTGATATGGAATATTTGCATCTGAAAGATCATCGCGGCAGTGGTACTGAGCCAGTGAATGTGCTTTCAACTTACAAGTACCAAGATGGATTGGCATACTACGAGTCGACGCGTGATGCAGCGAGCCATTTCTTTATCGATTACCTCCCAAAGGGTACTTACGTTTTTGAGTACTCAAGTCGCGTGCAGTTGAAGGGTGAATACCAGAGTGGAATGGCAAGCATTGAGTGCATGTATGCACCCGAATTCAACAGCCATTCTGAGAGCTTTGCTCTCCTCGTGGAGTGAGATCAACGGAAGAGTAATCACCCATGACCGCGCCCCCCAGGGTGTTGAGTGCGGTCTTGTTGATGGGGACTTGTTTGCGTCAGAAACTTTGGGTTAATTTTTCCCAGGGCAACGTAGCTTTTGTATCCTGCCCGATGGGTGCTGAGTGTGCGGCTGCGATGCTGCCCACGCTGGGATGAATGGATGCGGTATAGGGTTTGGTTAACCCCTAAAGTGGGTTCCGATAGCTGCGTCTTTGTTTTTATGGAACGAAAAACAAATCGATCTGGGGGGGATGAAGCGTTGAGTCACAGCATTTCTGTTGGCGATCAACTTGGACCTTATAAAATCCTTGACGTATTGGGATCTGGCACGGCCGGCACTGTTTTTAAAGCGCAGCATGAAGCGACTGATGAGATCTTGGCGTTGAAAACGTTGACGTCCGAAACGGTTACCAAGGAGGAGGTTCATTCACGCTTCATTCGCGAAATCGCCGTCGCGCAGAAACTTGAGAACGAGCACATTGTCACCTATTTCGACTGTGGGGTCGAAGAAGGAATCCTTTATTACACGATGGAAATGGTGTCAGCGGGATCGTTGGCCGATGTGCTCTCCATGCGGCGACAATTGCCTTGGCGAGAAGCGGTTGAATGCGGTATTCACCTCTGTCAAGGATTATCGCACCTGCACGCCAACAAGATTGTCCATCGTGATTTGAAGCCTGCCAATATCTTCCTTTCAGATGATGGGAGATTGAAGATCGGCGACTTTGGTTTGGCGAGAGATCTGAATGCTGGTCGTTTGACGATGGAGGGTATGACGGTCGGAACAGCGAAATATCTTTCGCCAGAGCAAGCCTGTGGCGAAGAAGATCTGGACGGTCGCGCGGATCTTTATTCACTTGGTTGTATCTTGTTTGAAATGGTTGCAGGGCGGCCACCATTTAAAGAAACCGATGGTTACAACATCGTGGAGTACTTTGAGATGGTTGAAAAGCATGTCAAGGAGCCTCCGCCCAGATTACTCGACCTGGTCGCAGGAATCCCTGATGATCTTGATCAGTTGGTCGCTTGTTTGCTTGCAAAGGAACGTACTGCGAGACCTGAATCTGCGGAAGAAGTCGCTACTGACCTGAAGAAAATATTAGACGGTCAAGCGATCGATGCTACCAAGTCCGAAAACTTAATGCCTGAGGAAAGCGATTCCTCTCTCACCGAGCGATTGCGCGAGATGAGCAAACCACAGAGCCCAATTACTTGGGGTAAGTTGGCCATGATAGCAGTAGCGCTCCTCGCCATGATTGTATTGGCTTTGCTGAATCGATGAAAATCACACAAAGATTTCTTAAAAGAGTTGCAGCATTCGATGGGCGGCAACAGCGAACACGGCACCGGTGATCGGGCCCGCAACTGGTACCCAACTGTAGGACCAGTCACTGTCACGCTTGCCTTTGATTGGCAAAATCGCATGCACCAACCTAGGGCCTAAATCGCGTGCTGGGTTGATTGCGGAGCCGGTCGTTCCACCAAGTGACAATCCAATCCCAAATACAAGTAGGCCAACCGGCAGGAAACCGATTGATCCCAAGCCAAGCTCAAAAGACTCTTCGGCTCCTTGAACAAGGCTGGGATCAGTTATAAGAAAGATTGGTAGAATCAGCGCGAAGGTGCCAATCACTTCACAGAAGAAAGCTTGAGGAAGATTTCGGATGCCAGGCGCGGTGCAGAAACAAGCAAGTTTGGCATCCGAATCTTCGGTCAGTAAAAAGTGTTGCCGGTAAAATCCATACACGAGCATTGACGCGAGGCACGCTCCGATCAATTGCGCGACGATGTAACCGCCAGTTGAGAGAAGGTCCAATCGACCTTCTAAGGCCATCGCTAAGGTCACGGCTGGATTGATGTGAGCGCCAGTGACATCGTTACAACAAAGAGCGCCAATGAAAACGGAAATTCCCCACCCTGCGGAAATGACCAACCACCCAGTGTTATGGCCTTTGGTCTTTGCGAGTAAGACGTTGGCAACCACTCCATTGCCAAACAACACGAGCATGAAGGTACCAACGAATTCCGCGACAAAGGGGTGCATGATCCAAATTACCTCGGGATTGATTGGCGATGAAGTTGTGTGGGAGGAAGGTGATATTGGGCAATCGCATTGAAGTGCCCAATCTGCTTCTCCTGCCATGCCGGATCTCGATTTTATTCGGCGGCCATGATCGCTGCCACTCGGGGGGCGACTACCACCGCCGCGCGGGAATCCAAAAGTAACGAACGCGTCCGTCGGCTTAAGACGTCGTCGACAGTTCTCGCCATTTCATGGCGGATCGCCCAAATGATATCGGATTCTCGGATCGAAAGTGATGGTGTGAGATGCCGTGCCATGTCAGGATGTGATGCTTCCAGCTGGCGGATTGATGTGAGATCGCTTCCATAATAGTTGCGTTCTTCCGGGGGTTTTGGCTCGGAGGCACCGTGCCGCGGAATTGAATAGGCGTGACACAATTCAGTGGTGCGGAGGTTGCTGGTTCGGATTGCATGGTCAACACAATCTTCGGCCATCTTACGGACAGCTGTCCATTTTCCACCTGCAATCGTGATTAGGCCTGTCGAGGAATCGCGAATGACATGGTCGCGGGACAGCGATGCGGTTTTCGACGATTTGTCTCCTTTGACCAGCGGTCGGATTCCCGTGAAAACACTTAGCACGTCATCGAGTTTTGCGGCAGTCGTGAGGCAGTTGGCGGTGGTATCCAGCAGGAACGAAATCTCACTTGCCGTTGGGGCGGGTTCCAACGTGGTGGTCGAAATTGGCGTGTCGGTGGTGCCAACGATCGCGCGGTCGTTCCAGGAATAATTAAGACTACCCAGCCGTCGGAAGTTTTGGGCACGATCATTGCTGTCTTTCCAGGTAGGAAGGTGCGTGGCAAAACGAGATGGACTCCCTGGCTCAGCGCAATCATCGGCTGACACTTCGGCTGATCAAGTTGTCGCACTTGATCGCAAAACGGGTCTGCGGCATTGATGACACAGGAGGCCTCGATGTGGAGTTTCTCGCGTGATTCTTGGTCCACGGCGCAATTACACCCGAGACCTTTGATTGATTGTTGTAGAGAAATCCTTCGACCGAAATATAATTCATGAGACTCGCATGATGCTCAGCTGCCGTTTGTAGCATGTTGATCAACAATCGGGCATCATCAAACTGCCCGTCATGGTAAACCACACCACTGGTAGTTCGATCCTGACGGAGTGACGGCACCAGTTCGAGTGCTTTTTCAGAATTCACTCCTGTTGACTTGCAGAAGCAATTCCGGCTCGCCAGAAAGTCGTATAGCTTCAATCCCATAACGTAGAAAATTCGTTGCCACAAATTCTCACAAGGAATCAAAAAGGGGATGTCGTGCATCAGGTGTGGTGCGTTTTTGCGAAGTATGGTTCGTTCCCGCAGCGCGTCACGAACGAGCGTGAGATTACCCTGTCGCAGATACCGAACACCACCATGAACTAATTTCGTGCTTCGGCTCGACGTGCCGTTTCCGAAATCAGCTTGTTCCAATAACAGGATGTCGAGATTTCGCGTGGCGGCATCCATCGCGATGGCAGCACCGGTCGCCCCGCCTCCGATTACCACGATGTCCCAAGGTTTAGTGCGTTCGCGAATTCGTGCTTTGTGAGCAGCACGATTCATGCAATCGGAACTCACGTATCCAGGTCCCAGTGTCGTGCGCGGTCGAGTGCCTTGATCCAACGCTTGCGTCGGCCAGTGACTTCGTCAATGCTCATCGTTGGCTCGAATACTCGGTCGGTTTGCCAAATTGACGAGATCTCTTCAATGTCTTCCCAGAAACCAACGGCGAGTCCTGCCAGGTAAGCTGCACCGCTGGCTGTGGTTTCGATTACCTTAGGACGGACAACAGGGACTTGCATGATGTCCGCTTGGAATTGCATCAATAAGTTGTTCGCTGAAGCACCGCCATCAACACGCAGTTGTTGAATGGGGATGCCTGAGTCGTGTTTCATCGCATCGAGGACATCCGCGACCTGGAAGGCGATCCCTTCTAGTGCGGCCCGTGCCAGATGGGCGCGACTTGTGCCCCGGGTGAGGCCAACCATTGTTCCGCGGGCGTAGGAATCCCAGTGAGGGGCGCCAAGACCGGCAAACGCGGGAACGATATAGACACCGTCGCTGTCAGGCACGCTGGCTGCCAAAGTCTCAATTTCGGAAGCAGACTCGATGATACCCAACTCGTCCCTCAGCCACTGGACTGCGGCACCACCGATGAAGACGCTCCCTTCCAAGAGATACTCTCGCCGGTCTGGAAGGCTGCAGGCGATCGAGGTGAGGAGTTGGTTTTTCGACTGCTGTGGTTGTTCACCGATGTTCATCAACATAAAACACCCGGTCCCATAGGTGTTTTTTGCCATTCCATGTTGAGTGCAGTTTTGACCGAACAAGGCCGCTTGTTGATCGCCAGCAGCACCGCCAAGTTGAATAGCACCGCCTAATAGCTCAGGATCTGACGCGCCATAGATTGCACTGGAAGGGAGAACGTCGGGCAATAGAGAACGTGGAATGTTTAGGAGCGACAACATTTCATCATCCCATTGACCGGTCGCCAAATTTAGCAACATTGTTCGCGATGCGTTGGTCGCGTCTGTGGCGTGCAGGCGACCCCCTGTGAGATTCCAAAACAGCCAACTATCGATGGTTCCGAACGCTAGCTCACCACGTTCCGCGCGCTCTCGGGCTCCCGGCACGTTCTCCAGCAACCAGTGGATTTTGGTGCCCGAGAAGTAAGAATCGATTAGTAGGCCAGTCTTTTGCTGAACCAATTCCGTGTGTCCAGCGCTCTTAAGTGATTCGCACAAGTCGGCGGTGCGACGATCTTGCCAAACAATTGCGTGATGAATCGGTTGGCCCGTAGCCCTATCCCAGATGACCGTTGTTTCTCTCTGATTTGTGATACCGATGGCTGCGATTTCTTCGGCATTCAGACTGCATTGGGTCATTACCTGCCGCGCGACCTCAATTTGAGATTGCCAGATGTCATTGGCATCGTGTTCCACCCAGCCGGCTTTTGGATAATGCTGGGTGAATTCCTGCTGGGCCATACTGACGATCGACCCTGAGTGGTCGAAAACGATTGCTCGTGAGCTCGTGGTACCTTGATCGAATGCTAAAACAACACTCATTGGTTCAGACTAGAAAGCCTAGAAAGCGGGAGACAGAGTGAAAAAAGATAAGTTTACGTTGCCGATCGGGTGGTGTGGGTAGGCCGAACACATGATTCAACAAGACGCTCGAGAACTACTTGAAAACGGACAAGATTGGGGCTTCGCCTTGAAAAGGCTGGGCGAGCTGAATGTCCGAATATCGCTAGTCGCCACTGGTGGGGGTAGTGGAGCTATTGCAAAATGTCTCTGTCGGGCGGGAGCTTCCAAGTACTTCGTCGAAGCGACTGTTCCTTACTCACGCAGATCCGCACGCGAGTTTTTGGGTCGCAAGCTTGATTCGCCTAGCGTTAGCGAAGAAACGGCAATTGCGTTGGCCACGATGGCGAATCAACGTGCCAGTTGGCTAGCCGATGATCAGAAGGGGGTTCCGGTTGGAATCGCCTTGACCGCCGCATTGCCAACGGATCCACCACGCGATCACCAGTTGGCTATCTATGTAGCCTTGGTCAGTGAACGAAAATCCCAGACTTGGCAGGTCTTGCTCGCCACGGGTGATTTCGATCGGCGAAACGCGGAGCAAATCGCGGACGCCATGATTCTGAAAGCACTCAATGCACTCTAGGGTTTGTCAGATGAGTTATTGCAGTCGGTTTCCAACGCAGGATCTTTGTGAGTCAACGTTTGATGACTTCCGTTATTTTTTTGAGTTGCGAGGGCAACCACGTGGTTAGCTGGATCTCATCGCAGCCGCTAACTGCTCGTACGTGCGTTTGCTATCCAGCTGGGTACCACGATTATCGAGCGCAATTTGATGGAGGTGTTGACCACAGGGTGTCGGGTATTTGCCAGTGATGCAACCCTGACAAAGGTGATCAGCTGGCTTGCCAATCGCACGGGCGATCGCTTCTACGGGTAAGTATCGCAATGAATCGGCACCGAGGTCGTCGGCCAAGCGTTGCTGAGCATCAGCTGTCACGCAACCTTCATGGGTAAAATACTTGGGCGCGATCAGCTGATCAATCGTACTCATGTCGATGCCGTAAAAGCATGGCGCGATGATCGGTGGGCACGCGACCCGAACGTGAATCTCTTTCGCACCGCCCACATCTCGGATTCGATCTAGCAGTACATTCATCGTCGTACTGCGAACAATCGAATCTTCAACCAAGATCACAGTTTTGTCTTTCAATACATCTCGCAGCGGAGTGTATTTCGTGGCAGCCTTTGCCTTGCGCGCTCGTCCCGCTTCGATAAATGTGCGACCTGCATAACGATTGCGGATGAGGCCTTCTCGGGAAGGAATCGACAGCTCAAATGCCATCGAGTCGGCAGCCGCCTTACTAGTATCGGGAACCGGCACGATGATCGTATGATCAGGATTCAAATCGACTCGACCGTATTCTCGCTCGGCTCGCGCCAATTCCTCTCCCAATTTGGTTCGACTCAGGTAGACGCTGCGGTCATCCAGCGTACTGGCAACATTGGCGAAGTAAATCCACTCGAAGAAGCAATGTGCTGGTTTGGATTCTGGCGCGAAACGCTCCATTCTGAATCCGGTCTTTGGGTTGATGATGATTGCGTTACCGGGCGGTAAAGATTTGATCTGATCGCTTCCAAACCCGAGATTCAATAAAGCCACACTTTCACTGGCCGCTGCAAACAGCGGCCCTTCGTGTACGTAACACATTGGTTTGATGCCCAGTGGGTCGCGGGCGACGATCATTTCCCCTTCGGCAGTTAACAGTGCCAGGCTGTACGCACCATCGAAGCCACGAGCGGATTCCCGCAGCACATCGACCCAGTCCAGTCGCTTCTGTGACTGGCTTAGTAGCCGCGCGAACTCGTGCAGAATGATTTCTGTATCGGTATCCAGCGCTAAATGGTGATCGCCGTCAGCGAGTAATCGCTCCTTCAGCAGGCCGTAATTTGACAATTGGCCGTTGAAGCAAAAACTAAACCACTTTCGTTTATGGATATGTTTGCGATTGAACGGTTGTGCGTAAGAGCGATCGTCTTGACCACAAGTTGCATATCGGACGTGGCCGATCGCAGCTCGGCCGGCATAGTTCCGCATCAGTGCTTCAGCTTTGGCACGATGGTTCAGCCGAAACACCTCGGTTACCGTTCCGACATCCTTACGAGTTTTCAGTAATCCGGGGCGGTCAGGATCGTAGGTGGTCATCCCGGCAGCCAGTTGACCACGATTCTGGATGTCTAGCAGCATGCGTGGCAACAGCTGAGAAATGTGCCGAGGGCCGTCAGAAGTGCAGATCGGGCTCCTGCCGCGTCCGGACAGGTGGTAGATCGCTGCCACACCACATTCGTGATGTAATTCGCTCATAGCGATGGGTATCCCTAAGTCATCATCGGGGGAGAGGTGTCATCGGAAGAGGACGATGGCGTACACGACGCAAAATCTGCCTGTTTTGTACAGCGGGGTTCCACACTCGTCGATTCCCCCTGACAATTCGATTACCTCTGGAGCTTCCTTATTTCCCTGGATGCCCGTAATTTCGGTGTGATCTGGCTGAAACGATTTTTTTGAACCCAATTTATTTCATTTTATCATGACTTCGATAACGGACCCATTGGAGGCACGACGCGCGGCCATCGAGAGTGCCCGCAGCGTCGTGGTCAAGGTGGGAACCCGCGTCGTGACCGATGCGGAGGGGAAGCTGGACCATCGGCGGATTGAACTTTTGTCCGCTCAATTGGCGAGAATCGCTGATACTGGCCGGCAGACGTTGATGGTCAGCAGCGGGGCTGTGGGAGCTGGCATGGGCAAGCTCTGTTTGGATCAGCGACCCTCTGGATTGGCACAGTTACAAGCGGTCGCCGCGGTCGGACAAACCGATCTCATCCAGGCTTATGAAAACGCGATGTCGAAATCCGGACGGCACGTCGCCCAAGTTCTGCTCACTGCCGCCGATCTGCGTCGCCGCAGTGCCTACCTCCACGTTCGCAATGCGTTGAATCAGATTCATGCTTTCGGAGCGATTGGAATCGTCAATGAGAATGATTCAGTCGCGGTTTCGGAACTGATGACAACCTTTGGTGACAATGACCGTTTGGCAGCGCAAGTAGCCGGTCTGTTGAACGATGCGATGTTAATCATTCTGTCAGATGTAGACGGCTTGTACGACGGGTCGCCAGAGAACCCAGATAGCAGTGGTATTTCGATAGTTGAAACCATTGACGATCAGATTCTAGGGTATGCACAAGATCACAATTCGGCTCACAGTAAAGGTGGCATGGCCAGCAAATTAGAAGCGGCTCAAGTTGCGACAGCGCATGGACAGGCGACCATCATCGCGCCCGGACGTGACGATGATGTGCTGGACAAAATATTCTCAGAAGTTGATATCGGGACAATTTTTTTGCCCAACAATAAAATGATTCGAGGTCGTCGCCGCTGGATTGGATCGGCAGCGCGAGTCGCCGGCAGCTTGAATCTCGATACCGGTGCAACCAAGGCGGTCTGCCAGCAGGGTAGTAGCTTATTGGCAATCGGTATTGTGAGTGTGAATGGTTTATTTCAACGTGGAAGCGTCGTGTCGCTGCATGATCCAAACGGGCAAGAAATCGCTCGCGGTCTTTGCAATTATCCATCGAGCGAAGTTGCGAAAATATTGGGTCAACCCAGTGAGAGGATCAGTGAGATCCTAGGGCACCGTCCTTATGAGAGTGTGGTTCACCGCGATAATTTGGTACTGACTGCCGGGTACGAAGCTACCTGAGCATTAAATCATCGGACCCACATAAAGTGATTGCGGTGGGGGCTCAGACGCGCGCCCATACCAGTTATGCAGCAATTCCTGGCTTTCTGCGTCAAACCAACGGGCTGGCATTGCAAACCGAACTTGGCGTCCCGCGTCGCGGACAATCAGCCCCACGGCGGTCCATCGGAAATGCTTTAATGCTGTATCGTGATACGAGAAAATCAGTTTCTTGTGGGAAATGGAAATGCGATCGGGAGACACCATAACAGCGTACCGCCCCAGCCGTCGCCAAGTTCGCGACAACTGCCAATAACCGGCACCCAAAAATCCAATGCCGATGAAGGTGGTGACTATCGCACCAGTCGGTCGCAGGCTGTCTGTTTTTCCAAGACGGTAGTGTCCAGGTGGATTGAGAATCCAAGTAGAAAGTGCGTTCTTCTGAGAAGCCGCAATTGATAGAACCACGATTCCCAGGCTAATCAACATCCATCCAGACCATTTCCAGATACGCCAACAGGGTAGCGAGCGGAGGTCAGCTCCTTGCAAAGTATCTTCGGTCCCAATGGCATTCGGTTCCTCGTAAAGATCATTCATCAGTTCGGTCTGCGTGACGTCAGCGGGATGAGCATCGGTCGACCAGCTACTTGTGATATCTTGCTTAACAACCGGCAGGGTTGTTTCGAATCCAGGTAGCTGAAGCATTGCTTGCGTGCGTGAAATTTTGCACTGTGGACAATGTCGGATTCGTGTTGCGAAGCTGACCGCCGGGCCATGGATTACAACACACCCGGCATCAATCCGACCGTGAATGATTCCCGCCAAGCCACGGTATTTACGCTGGAATGACCCACCATTTCGGAAACTGAGATTTGAAAACCAGGTACCGCTGAGTAGAACCCAAGTCGGGGTTAGGATGCAGAAGATACCGGCATAGGGACTACCGGTGGCGACGAAAAGTGACCCGAGCCAAAGCACCGAAAACAATGCGAAGCCAATATCCAGCAAGCGGTGTCGCCAGTGTTTTCGCCGCTGGTGCAAGCCATGCGGTGACAGTCGGAGGTAAACTCGATTCCCAACCGTGAGCCCCCACCTATG
>JAYZAR010000312.1:0-4919 GCA_036339635.1 Planctomycetota bacterium
GGTGTCAAGCCGTATTCATTTATGATACGCGTCGCCCCGGTTTGACAAGGTTAGCGAATTTAGGGTCAGCAGCGGGGGGGATTCGACCGACGGCTTACTCGCTTTTTGCTTCCGTATAGGATGCCGAACATGCTCGTAGAAAGCATGATTAAATCGTACCAGTATCAAGCGATGTCCTGTTGACACTCAGGTTGCCGCACGAGTTTTACGAGGCTGAATAAGAATAAGTGGCGAGAAGGAGCGCTAACTAACGTAGTGCGTCTCAGGACGTCTTGTTACGTTTTGTAAAAAGCACGATGTAGCATCCTTCCCCAGGTTAGGCAGTGCCTATTGGTCATTTCTCGGACAGAAAACAGACGTGGCCGCTGTGGTTACCGAATGCCATGCGGTTGTTTTTTACGGATTAGGTTACAACCAAAAAGAAACACCGGCCCTCGAGTGCGAAAGGCACAACGTTGAACCAAACTGAGCAGCCATGGGTTGACGATGTTCCAGCCGATCAGCGTTCACTGCGTCTCCTCGGTGACTTCACAGCTGCGTTAGTTCGATTCTTTGTTGCAGGCGGAAGTCGGTCTGACCGCATCAATGAGGTCCATCCTGAATCCGCTGCGATGTCGGCTGGCGTGGCGAATGGAGGAGGTTGAGTTCGGAAAGCATGTAGCGGAAAAATCTTTCCCCGCTCGCGACCTTGAAAAAACATTCGCACAAGGTTAACCCTCGTGCGCATGTCTTCATTTCAGGTCGACGCTATTTTTGGGCTTCGAAATCACCTGCGACGGCGGTCACTAATCGCTCTGGGTCAATATATTTATTGACCGCGGCGTTGACGCTTTCGACCGTTGCAGCACGGATCTGAGCTTCGTGCTCGGCGTGGTAGCTCATGGTGCGTTCGTTGAAGATCGTACCGAGAAGTTCACTCGTCAACGCGTTGTCATTGCTTCGTTGCACACGTGACGCCTGCAGGTAAGCCGTCTTCGCTTCTTCCAATTCCGCTTCCGTGATGCCATCCTTGCGCAGCAGATCGATTTCTTCCATCATGACTTCCATTAAACGATCTTTATTTTGTGGATTCGTGATGGCGTAAAGTGTGAAATCGACGCGTTCGTCGCGGGCACGGGCTGAGATTCCGCTTCGCACACCATAGGATAGTCCCTCCTGTTGGCGGACACGATTTCCCAGTCGGCTGCTCAGTGAGCCACCTCCGAGGATAAAGTTCCCAAGGACAAGCGAAGCGTAGTCGGGATGGTCATCTGCCAAAGCGTATTGTTGGCTGCTAAAGAAGAAAGCATTTGCTTTATCTGGGGTCTCAATCAGGTCCAAGTCACCGCCGATTTCGGGGTGAGGATCGCGACCGACCCGGACGTAGGGCTGGTCTGTTTTCCAACCTTGCAGTTCGGCTTTCAGCAAGCCTTTGATTTCATCTGGGTCGAAATCACCGACGATGGAGATTTCCCCGGTCTGGGCCCCCAAGAATTCGGCATGCAGGTCTCGGATTTCATCGACCGTGACGTTCTGATACATGGCGATCTCTTCGTCCACTGATGGGACGTATAAGACATCGTCAGGTTGGTAGGGGGACAACCGGCGTCGGACGCTACGGGGTGCGACCGCTTGAGGCTCGGTCGTGCCTCGTTCGAGTCCTGTGATCAATTGTCGGCGGATGACCTCGAGTTCTAGAGCATCGAGTCGTGGCCGGCGAAGTAAATCGCCCAGTAAGCCAATCACCTCGGGCAGTGATTCTCGCTTGGTTCGGAATGAAGCCTGCAGCAGACCGATCGTCGAATTCATCGATAATTCAGCCCGCAAACGAGTCAGCTCATCTTGCAATTCTTGGTAATCAAGTTTGTCGGTACCCCTTGCCATCAGGATTCCGAGCAGTTCGACAGCGGCCACTTTTCCCTTCAGCGTCTCGCCCGTTCCGAAGCGGAGGGTCATCGCCAGCGAAACGGTCTCGCCACGCGTCTTTTTCGGCAGCAATGCGTACTGAATTCCCTCCATCAGTTCGCCTCGCATGGTGCGTTGCTCGATGGCCATTGGTTCCGGCGTGATTTGCTCACCTGCTGCAACCGCTTCGCGACCTTTGTAGTCCTTTAGCACTTCCGCCAGATTTGGAGCTTCTGGAATTTGGATCCGATCAGATTCTTCACTCGGGATGAATAGCCCAACGGTTCGGTTGTTCCGCACGAGGTACTTTTCTGCGACTCGCTGGACGTCGTCACGGGTAAGTTTTTCGAGTCGATCACGATGCAGAAAATAGAGCCGCCAATCACCCTGGGCGGCCCAATCGCTAAGTGAGATGGCGATCTTGTCACTATCGGATGCTGCCAGTTCACGCTGTTTTAGGAGCTGCTGGACTGCCCGATCGACCTCTTTCTCGGTGATCGGCTCTTCTCTGAAGGATTGCTCCAACGCTTCGATCAGCGTGACGCGGGCCTGTTCAATCGATTCCGACACGGGAAGCTCGGCCATCGCCAGCAGCAGGCCTGGCTCTGCGAAAGCAAAACTGAAAGCGTAAATATTCGAAGCGATCTCCGTTTCGACCAATTGACGATAGAGTCGTCCACTCGGCTCGTCTCCTAGGATGTACGACAGAACCTGAATGGCCGGATAGTCTGGGTGGCTAGAAGCCGGAATGTGATAGGCGGCACCTGCCAATTGGATTTCGCTTACTCGGCGGACAACGACCGTTCGCTCACCATCTTGTGGTGGTTCGGTTGTGTAGGTGCCGTCGATTGGCTGCTCGGGACGAGGAATCGCACCGAAATACGTTTCAATGTGTTTGAGGGCTTCCTCCGGGTCAAACTTCCCCGCGACGACCAACATGACGTTGTCGGGGCGGTAATACTTGCGATAGAACTTTCGCAGTCGCACCACGGGAACCCGCTCGATATCGCTACGGTTTCCGATGGTTGTCCGACCATAGTTGTGCCATTCGAAGGCGGCCGATTGCATTCGCTGCATCAGGACGCGAGTCGGCTGATTTTCGCCACTCTCGAATTCGTTGCGTACAACAGTCATCTCCGATTCAAGGTCTTCCCCCCGGATCAGGCTATTGACCAATCGATCCGCTTCCAGGCGAATCGCAAATTCAAGATTATCGCCAGTTGCTGGCAAGGTTTCGTAGTAATTGGTACGGTCGGTCCACGTTGTGCCATTCATCGATCGTCCGGCACCGCGGTCCTTTAACGCCTTTGGTATGTCGGGATGTGTTGGGGTGCCTTTGAACAGCATGTGCTCCAACAAATGTGCCATGCCAGCTTCGCCATAACCTTCATGTCGAGAGCCGACAAAAATGGTCATGTTGACCGTTACCACCTCTTTGCTGGCATCGGGGAAAAGCAGCACGCGTGTCCCGTTATCGAGTCGATACTCGGAGATGCCCTCAATTTCCGTAATGTTCATCACCGCTCCGCCTGATGTTTTTGCTGATTGCTTTCCCCCGCTGGATTGGTTTTCGCCAGCGTCTTGGGCCATCGCGAATTTCGCTGGTCCGGTCAGACTCAGCAGCATCGCGTAAGCAAAGGTAATTCGAATCAAATGAGTGTTTTGTTTCAAAATTGTCGTAGTTAGCGGCACCACAGCACAGCTCCTTCGCGGGAAATTCGGCACATCCAACGCACGCGGTGATTGTAGCGTGGAGGCGTTAAGTGAGAAGTGGGAAGCGAAAGTCCGATGCCGAGTGAGCGGCTGTTCTAGAGACGGACTTGGATTTCCCCATTTAGTTCTCGGACCTCGTAGGTCCGCTGGAGTGGTTGGCGATTGACCGTCTGAATTCCTGTTTCCAGTTCGTATTGCCAGCCATGCCAAGGACAGGTCACGCATCCGTGGGCGACTACGCCTTCCGCGATCGGACCACCCTGATGAGCACACATTCCGTCGATTGCGAACAAGCGATTTTGATTTCGAAAAATCGCCAGAATGTGTTCGCCCACAACGACTTCCTTAGGAGAAGCCGCTGTCACAGATTCACTGCTGGCTACTGTGGTCCAGATTTCACTCATGGGATCGAATACGTGTAGTGAAGTGAAGTGGAATCACCGTCGAGGTTGTTGGCTCGCTGGCCACCCTCTCTCAAATGGGCTAAACAACTTCGGTTCCCCAGAAGCGAATTGATCGTACCGGCGTTCACCGCCGGACCACACATCCGTTGGCAGGTGTCGTTGGATTTGAAATTGACCTGTACGACGTTTGAAGCAGCACGATGCTGGACCGATCGGCCCAGCATCGGCGATTGTGCCAACGCCAACGGCAGGCTAAACCCGCATCAATTTTCGTCTTCGACTAATACGACGGAACTGATCAATCGACGGGAAATCCGCGTTTTCGCAACAACGCGGTGGTGTCGACGTCTCGGCCCCGAAACTGTCGAAAACCGTCGGCGGCATCAATCGTGTCACCGATGCTCATCACGTTATCGTGAAGACTCTTGGCGACTTCGGGATCATAGAATCCACCTGCCTCTTCAAATCTTTCGGCTGCATCCGCCGTCAACGCATCGGCCCACAGGTAACTGTAGTAGCCGGCCGAATAGGCGTCGCTGCTGAAAATATGCATGAATTGGGGAGTCCGGTGCCGCATTGGCAACTCCTCGGGCATTCCCATCTCGGCGAGCGTTTCTCGCTCAAATTTGTCGGGGTCGATATCGACATCCCCGGCGAGGTGCAGCTTCATATCGATCAGAGCGCTGGCAAGATATTCGGTGGTGGCATATCCCTGGTTGAATTTGGATGCTTTGCGAATTTTGTCCAGCAACGTTTGGGGGATCGGTTCACCAGTTTTGTAGTGAACCGCGAACTGGTTCAAAATTTCTGGCGTTTCCAGCCAATGCTCGTTGATTTGGGAAGGGAACTCCACGTAATCGCGGGCAACCGAAGTCCCAGACTGTGAAGGAAACTTGACGTTGCTAAGCAAACCGTGCA
>JAYZAR010000313.1:0-6278 GCA_036339635.1 Planctomycetota bacterium
CCTCTTTCTAAGCGCTCAGGGGAAGGACCGAAACGCAAGAGCGAGTCGCTGGCAAGGTGAGTTGTAGATTGATCGACGATTCGCAATCGCGACCAAATCGATCCCGACAAATACCGCAATGTTTTTTCAAACGGCATTCATGCACTGTTTTATTTGGATGGGCAGACAAAATCGAGAACGACCGAGTGGGTCGCCATCGGCACGCGGGCATGGGGTTTGTCGCGTGTTCTTGGTTATATGGAAATAGATGACCAGATCGATGTTTCGCGTATCGCGGTCATTGGGCATTTACGGCTTGGAAAAGCTGCACTTTGGGCTGGGGCGCAGGATACGCGATTCGCAATGGTGGTCAGTAATAACGCTGGGTGCGGTGGGGCAGCGTTCTACCGTCGTTGCTATGGGGAGCGGATTCATCACATGGTCAAACCGGTTGGCGATTGGTGTCTCGCAAATAGTCAAGATAGAGAACAGGAACTGCCGGTGGATCAGCACAGGCTCATGGCGCTTGTGGCGACGCGTCCGCTTTATGTCGCCAGCGCCGCCGCCGATCGTTGGGCCGATCTGATGGTTGAGTTCTTAGCGGCGAAGAATGCGGCTTCTGTTTGCGGTCTCTTTGAGAAATTAAGCTTGGGTGCGCAGGAGTTGCCGGACGCGAAGCATCTGATTCACGCAACGACTGGCTATCAAATTCAGGAGCGCAAGCATGATCTGACAGAATACGATTGGAGGTAATACTTGAATTTCGCAGGCAAACACTTGCGGAGCGAATAGGCGGCTCCCCCCGAAGGCGTTTGGCGTGTCGGGTTGTCAGAATACGGGGGCGTAGAAGGAGTGAGTTTCTCGCGATTCCAAGAAATCTCAAGCTGTGAATTTGCTCAGTGCTTGCGGGAAGGCGTTTCCGAGGGAAAATCGGGCATCTGCTGCGTCTGTTTGCGGGAAAATGGACTGTGTAGGTAGATCGAATGATTGCAATAGGACGCAGGCTTATCGGGATGTGCCGCCGGCTGATTGTTCGGTTTTGTGGCTGTGCTTCCACTGCTGGGGAACGGGCTGAAGTCATCTCGTTCGGGCTGTGAGGGATCTCTCTGGGCTTGGAGTGCGACGCTCGTTTGATATCGGTACCTTTCCGAATTCACTATCTGACTCGGTTCGGATACAATCAAAACATGATTACCTCAACTCGCAAATCAATTTTCGTTCACTGCTTGCTTTTCGCTTGTCTTTACATTGCCCCGACGCAAGAGTTAATCGCGGGCGATGCATTCCAGTGTGTTTGGACGAATGATCGCATTGAGATTGACGGTGTCGGTGGTGAGTCTGCGTGGCAAAACGCTGATTTGGTCGAGCTTTCTTTGGTTCCGGTTGATGTAGACAATCGGGTGCCCAAGGCGGCGACTGGAGCACGATTGTTGTGGGATCGTAGCTACCTTTATTTTCTCGCGGAAATGGAGGATGCGGATCTTTACGCGGATGTCCTCGAGCACGACGGGAAGACTTGGAACAACGATGTTTTTGAATTGTTTTTTAAGCCACATGAGGAGCATCAAGGGTATTACGAGTTCCAAGTGAATGCTGCAGGAACTGTGATGGATCTCTTCTTGCCCAATCGATCAAGTGGTGGATACGACGCGTTGAAATCGAAGGATCGTTTTAGCATTGATGCGAAGGTGAGATTGAAGGGAACACTCGGTAACCGGAAAGACCTTGATCGCGGTTGGATCGTCGAGGGGCGGATTCCTTGGGCCGATTTTTTACGCACTGGTGGACGACCAGATGTGGGTGATACCTGGGGGTTTGCTTTCTGTCGATATGATTACACGGTAGGGCAGGAGCCTGAGCTAACCAGTAGTGCTCCGTTGACCGAAGTTGATTTCCACAAGGTAGAGGATTACGCAGTACTACAGTTCGTTGGTCCTAATGGTGGTGAATCAGCTCCTACTTGCACCCTGACAACGAATGTCATTGGGTCGCCGGAACCACCGCTTCCCTATATCGCGACGCGAGTTTGGCCAGAATTAAAGCTCACGTTCCCGATTTTTGTGATTTCTGAGCCTGGCAGTAACCGTTTGCTGCTGATTGATCAGGAGAGGTCGTACGGACCTTCACGCATCGCGCGAATTACCGATCCAAACACCGGAGCGATTGAGACGCTGTTTGATCCAAAGGGTGTGGCGTATAGTGCCGCGTTTCATCCCCGGTTTGCCGAGAATGGAATTTTTTATGTAGGTAGCAATGGGAAAGGTGATGATGGAAAGCACAAGAGTCGCATCACGAGTCATCGCTTGTCGCGTCAAGCACCATTTGAATTGGCCGGTGAGGCCAAGACCGTAATTGATTGGGACTCCAACGGCCACAATGGAGCCGCGGTTACTTTTGGAAAAGACGGGATGATGTATGTCACGTCAGGTGATGGTACTTCGGACTCGGACAACAACAATGTTGGCCAGGACCTGACGAAGCTGACCGCGAAGGTTCTCCGCATCAACGTGGATAATCCCTCGGATGATCAGGCGTACTCTGTCCCGCCGGATAACCCTTTCGTTGGTCAGGCCGATTATCGTCCCGAAACATGGGCCTATGGACTGCGGAATCCGTGGCGAATTGCCGTTGATGACCAAACGGGTCAGATCTGGGTGGGTAACAACGGACAAGACATGTGGGAGCAGGTTTATTTGATCGAACGAGGGGCGAATTACGGTTGGAGTGTTTATGAAGGCAGCCATCCATTCTACCGCAATCGGAAACTTGGGCCGACACCACATGTTCAACCGACGGCCGAGCATGATCATTCTGAAGCCCGTTCGCTAACCGGTGGAGTTGTCTATTACGGTAAAAGGTTGCCCGGCTTAACGGGGGCTTACATCTACGGAGATTATTCCACAGGAAAGATTTGGGCGATTCGCCATGATGGAAACCAGGTAGTTTGGAGTGCCGAGATTGCTGATACCACGCTGCAGATTTCAGCGATTGCGGTAGATGCTGAAGGTGAGTTACTGGTGGTCGACCACCGTGGCGACAGCCAGGGTGGGCTGTATCGGCTTGATCTAAATCCGCGGGTTGGAAATGTCAATTCATTTCCAACTCGGCTTAGTGAAACTGGACTTTTCGAATCTGTAGCTGGATACAAAACGAAATCGGCTTTGATCCCGTACAGCATCAATGCACCGCTGTGGTCGGATGGGGCGGAGAAACAGAGGCATATCGCTCTTCCTCCCGATGGTCAGATTAGTTTTGGTGACTCTTGGGGTTGGGAATTCCCTGAGTCCACGGTGCTCGTCAAGTCATTCGCGTTGCCAAATGAGGCGGGAGATTCTCGTTGGGTCGAAACTCGTCTCATGTCAAAGCAACAGGGTGAATGGATGGGTTTTTCCTATGCGTGGAATGAGGAGCAAACCGACGCATTCCTCGTGGATGCAAAGGGTGCCGATCGCATTTATCAGGTCGCGTTCGACGGATCTGAGGTACAAGCACAAACCTGGCACTATCCCAGTCGGGCGGAATGCATGACGTGTCATACACGGGCGGCCAACTATGTGCTTGGCTTGTCGACTTTGCAAATGAACCGCGATCATGTCAGTGATGGAGTTGTCGAGAACCAACTGGCGAGGCTCGAGAGGTTAGGGGTCTTACAAGTTAATTGGCTTGGTGATGCGAAGGCGGACTTGCGGCAGCACTTGACGCAGGCCGGGGCGGAATCCATTGACGCCTATCTGAGGCAGCTTGCACCGCAAGTAAACCAGGGGCAAGTCGAAAGTTCCACGCTGTTGGGGAAGCCGCCTGAGATGTTCGACCACTTAGTGAACCCCTATGACGAATCACAGGATCTTGGTCAGCGAGCCCGATCCTACCTACATGGCAATTGTGCGTATTGCCATATTCATGCAGGCGGCGGTAACGCACAAATTGATTTGGCATTTCGAACGCCGATCCAGAAAATGAAGGTAGTTGACGTCGATCCTCTTCATCACACCTTTGGTTTCAGCGAAGCGAAAATTGTCGCTTCAGGGCATCCCGAACAATCGACGCTTCTGCATCGAATGATGATTCGCGAAGCCGGTCAAATGCCACAATTAGGGACGGCAGTGGTCGATCAAAGAGCGATTAAGTTACTGCGTGAATGGATTCAGCAATTGGGTCACCCATTGCCCTAAACGAAGGGACATCCTTGTTGAAGACGGTGCTTGCACGGGTGTTCGCAGAGGCAAGATCAAAAGAGTCGGCCTCGACTGAATTTGCCTTTTCAATCGTCCAGATATCCATCAAGGAAACGCCATGACGCAGGTCACAACAAGCCGCATTAGCAGCTACGTTACTATCGGTATGGTTGTGATTCTGCTCTCGTCGCTGGTCGTCTGGTTCGTTGGACGCGCTGCAATCCCGCGGGAGATCTTGATTGCAACAGGCTCGGAGCGAGGTTTGTATTTCAAATTTGCATCTGAGATTCAGAAGCCGCTTCAGCGTCGTCTGAAACGCGCGGTTACCGTTATTGCGACAGATGGATCCGCGGAAAATTTTGCTCTGCTGTCCGAGAAGAAAGTCGATCTTGCAATTATTCAGGGGGGCGCCGCTAGGATCCGAGATGTTCGCGTTATCACGCCCCTCTTCCCTGAGTACGCGTTTGTTGTTGCTCGAAAGGGCCTCGGCATTGACAGTGTATTCGAGCTTGCAGGGCATCGCGTAAGTCTTGGGAAAAAGGGTTCTGGGAATCTCGTTTCTGCGATGAAAATCCTGGAGCATTTTAATGTGGATTACGAGAGTTTGACCGGTGAAACGGAGGTTTCGTTTGACAGCATGCGGGACGATGAAAGCATTGATGCGGCGATTGTGATCGCTGGAGTTGATCATCCGTTTCTGCAAGAAATGTTATCGACGAATCAGTTTGATATCGTGCCTCTCCCGAGCGCCGCGGCGTTGGATCTGAAGTATCCGTTCGCTCGTGCTGCAGAGATCCCGGGTGGCCTGTTCGCCGAGCATCCTCCCGCCCCCCAAAAATCAACACCAACGATCGCGTCGACCGCATTTCTGGTATGCGATAAAGATGCACCGAGCGATCTTGTGCAGGCTGCGCTCGAAGCGGTTCACGAAGGAAGTCTTCGGTTGGACGTTCCAACTTTGATTGACCGAAAGAGTGCCGTGTCTTGGACCGTTACTCAGATGCATCCTTCCGCGAAGCGGTACTTCAACCCGGAAGATAACATCGGTGCGTTCGTCAACATCTTGGAATCGATCGTTGCAACGAAGGAACTGCTGTTCGCCATCGGAGCGGGGATCTACTTGCTTTGGATCCGTTGGCGAAGAATGGAAGAAAATGAATTGGCTGCCGAAGTCAGTAAACAGAAAGAACGACTTGACATCTTCCTGATGGAAACATTGCGAATTGAGCGAGAGCAGGCGACCACCACTGATTTTGACAAACTGAAAGGGTTTCTCGACACGGTAACCTCGGTCAAACTTCAAGCGATTCAAGAACTCACAGAAGAAGATCTGCGTGGGAATCAGGAGTTCGCGATTTTCTTAGATCAATGCTCTCACCTAATTAGTCGAATCCAGCGTAAAATGTATCGCATTGATCCGAGTGCAAACATCTAACCTTGTTTGCTCGGTGCGAGTTGATCCAAATTCGTTCAAGGCCCAGCTTTGAGTTGCGTTGATTTATTTCCGGCCAAAATTCTGAGCCGGATATGACACGGCATACGCGGTTTCGGTTTTTGTGGGACTCCCAACAGGCTGTCGCAGGCAGTTGCGACGATGGAATATCGAGATCAAAACAGGTCTTGTATCGCTTGTTTTAGTGCAGCCGACAGTGGCTCGCTTTTGCAAAAGGGCGTCTAGCTTGCCGCGAAGACGCGAAGTCGGTACGTTTCGAGCGATTGGTGTCTGGCCTAGATTTGGTGACTCATTTCATAGATTCAGTGGCTCAGACTGGGTCAAATGGTGTCTCGCATCGACGTTGGTGGGATCATCCGGTTGCCTGGTCGCAAAGATAAAGCTACGGAGTCTAATCGTTTAGTTGAGATTTCCTTTGGTGCAGCGATCTGCAATCTTCACCAAACGGCCATTTTGGATGAGGCGTAGGACAGATGAGCGAACAGAAACCACTGGTGCTGCTAACTGGGGCAACCGGCTATGTCGGCGGAAGGTTATTGTCGCTTCTCGAAAAACGTGGGTGCCACATTCGCTGTATGGTACGTCGCCCGCAATATCTGGCGTCCCGTGTTGCCACCGGTACTGAAGTGGTTGCCGGCGACGCGCAGGACTATGACTCGCTAGTGGCAGCA